>JBQELM010000001.1:0-12953 GCA_052103915.1 Mycetocola sp.
AGTTTACCGAGGTCACCGTCGACCTGGGCTGACGGTCGCAAGCGTGCCGTCGGAGACACCAACGCCACCGTTCATGACTGAAGCCTCGCCGTCACATTTCCTCCCGAGTCGTCACACACCTTCTTTGTCGGTCATGAAGCCACGCAGCACCCGCTCGGCTTCCTAGCATGGCGGCAAGCACGGCGAACGGTCGTGCCGATGTCGCACCCGTCAGCCCCGCGGCCAGCACACCGTGCACCGTGGCGACCGCACAGAGGAGAGCACCCCACCGTGACCTACACCGCCGCCCCCACCCGCAACGACCGTGTCCCGTTCCGCCGCGCGGGCACCCACGGGCTTGTCCTTCCCGCGGTCTCCTTCGGGCTGTGGCAGAAGTTTGGCGACAGGCACCCCTACGAAACCCAGCGAGAGATCCTGCTCGCCGCGTTTGACCTGGGCATCAGCCACATCGACGGAGCCAACCGCTACGGCCCTCCCTTCCGCCAGGCGGAGAAAAACCTGGGCCGCCTGCTCAGGGAAGACCTGGGCGCGTACCGCGACGAACTGGTCATCTCGACCAAGGCGGGAAACCCCATCGGCACCAGCCCGTACCTGCGTGGGGGCAGCCGCAAGAGCCTGCTCGGCTCACTGGAGCACAGCCTGCGGGACCTGGGTACCGACTACGTTGACATCTTCTACTCGCACAGCCCCGACCTGGACACCCCGCTGGAGGAGACGGCCACGGCGCTCGCCGACGCGGTCAGGCAGGGTAAAGCGCTGTACGTCGCCATCTCCAACTACTCGGCCGAGCGCGCAGGACAGCTGGCCGCTCTGCTGACCGAGGAGCGCGTCCCGCTGGTACTGCACCAGCCGCGCTACTCGATCTTTGACCGGCGCATCGAGCGCGAGGGAGTCATCGACCAGGCCGTGGCCGACAACACCGGCCTCATCGTCTACTCGCCGCTCGCGCAGGGCCTGCTGACGGACAAGTACCTGGACGGGACGGTCCCGGCCGGCGCCAGAGCAGAACGGAGCGACTTCCTCTCCGCCGACGACATCTCACCCGAGTACATCGAACGCGCGACCCGGCTCAACGAGCTGGCTCGCCAGCGCGGGCAGTCGCTGGCGCAGCTGGCGCTGCAGTGGGTTCTCCGCCGGCCGGAGATCACGAGCGCGCTCATCGGCGCCAGCTCCGTCGACCAGCTCCGCCACAACCTGGCCGCCCTCGACGGCGAGCCCTTCACCGACGACGAACTCGCCATCATTGAGGAGTTTGGTGTGCACGGGACCGGTCTCCGTGTCCGCTGACGCACCGGCCACCGGCCCCGACCGCCTCGGCTTCCTCCTCCACCTGGACTCAGACCAGTCACCTGAGCAGGCGTTCGCCGACGCGATCACCCTGTTTCGTGAGGCCGAACGGCTCGGTTACCACTCCGGGTGGCTGATCGCCAGGCACTTCCGCCAGGGCAACGAACACCTCCCCTCGCCCCTGGTCCTGCACGCCGCCATCGCCCAGCACACGGCCACCATCCGGCTGGGAACAGCGGTCGTCGTGCTCCCGCTTCAGGACCCGATCAGGGTGGCGGAGGACGCGACCGTTGTTGACGCGATCAGCGGCGGGCGGCTGGAACTGGGCGTCGGCTCCGGCCCGTTCCCCGGAGCGTGGGAGGCGTTCGGCAGGTCCATTGCCGACCGGGCCCAGCTCTTTGAGGACTCCGTTGACCGCCTGCACAGTGTGCTGGAGGGAACGCCACTCAACAGTCTGGACGAGTCACTTCACCCCGCAGGTTCCGGTGTGCGTGGGCGCGTCTGGCAGGCCTCGTCCAGCGGCTCGGGCCGGGCCGTCGCGGCCGCACAGGTGGTGGCGCGAGCCGGTGACGGCCTGCAGCTGTCCCGCGCGACCGGCTGGAACCGCGGTCAGGACGAAAACGACCAGGCCGCCGTCATCCGCGGATACCGTGACGCCCTCCCCGCCGGTGTGGCCCCCGGGGTGCTGGTGTCCCGGGCCGTCTACCCGGCGGACAGCAGGGAGCAGGCTCGCGAGCGGCTCACCCCCGGCGCACTCCGCTGGCAGGAGTGGCTGGCGGCGCTGGGGCGGCCCGGTGTTGCCGAGGTCAGCGCAGAGGAGTTCCTCCGCATCGATCGCAGCCACTACGGCCGCCCGGACGACATCGCTGCCGCGCTCGCCGCCGACCCGGCCGTGGCGCTGTCCACCGAGCTGCTGGTCAGTTTCCCTCCAGCGGTTCCGTCGCTGGACGAGCACCTCCGTCTGCTCCGTGACACGGCGGAACAGGTCTGGCCGCGACTGCGCGCCGCCCTCGCCGAGCGTGCCGACGCTGGCAAAGCCGACGGCTCGCTCCAACCAACGCTCGCACCGGCACCCACCCCCGCACCCACACCGCAGAGGACATCAGCATGAGCACCTTCCACCTCAACCTGTCGCTGCTCACCCCCGGCCACGTTCGCACGGCCTGGCGGCTTCCCGGTCGTGACCCGAACGCGCACCTGGACGCGCAGTTCTTCCGCCGCCTGGCGGCCCTGGCGGAGGACGCCGCCGTTCACGCCGTGTTCCTCGGTGACTCCCCGGCCATCAGCGGCAACATCGCCCGCGCCCCGGAGAACGGCCTTGACCCGGTCATCCTGCTCACCGATGTGGCCGCGCACACCACGCGCCTTGGTGTCATCGCGACCAGCTCGTCCAGCTACAACGACCCGTACAACCTGGCCAGGCGCTACCTGGCACTTGACCACCTGAGCGGTGGCCGGGGCGGCGTGAACGTTGTGACCAGCTTTGCTCCGACCGCCGCGGCTAACTTCGGTCAGGACCGTCCGCTGGAGAAGGCCGACAGGTACCGCCGTGCGGACGAGTTCCTCACCGTTGTGCGCGCACTCTGGGACGGCTGGGACGACGATGCGATTGTCGCGGACAAGACCAGCGGTGTGTACGCCAACCCCGACCGGATTCACGGGCCTGAGCACCGCGGCGAGTTCTTCTCCGTGGCCGGCCCGCTCAGCGTTCCGCGCTCGCCGCAGGGCCGACCCGTCATCGTCCAGGCGGGAGGGTCGCCCGGAGGGATCGCGCTGGGTGCTGTGCACGCTGACGTTATTTTTGCTGTCGCCCAGACCGTTGACCGTGCGGTGGCGTTCCGCACGGAGCTTCGCCAGCGGGCGCTCGCCGAGGGGCGTGACCCCGACCAGCTTCTGGTGTCGCTCGGTGTTGTTGTCATTGTTGGCGACACCGAGGAGGAGGCACTCCGGCGTGCGGACGAGCTGTTTGACACCGGTGATGTGGTCAGCGCCTCGGCCGGTTTTGTTGCCCAGCTTGGTCTTGATCCTGAGCGCTTTGGTCCGGACGACGCCATCTCGATTGACGACCTCCCCGCCGTAGCGACGGGGGTGGGCCCCGAGGGGTTCCTGCTGAGCACCCGCGCCCTCCTGGCCGAGCAGCCGCTGACCCCGCGCGAGCTGATTCGCCGCTCCGGTGGCGGCGGAGGGCACCGCACGGTCATCGGAACACCTGAGCAGATCGCCGACGACCTGGAGGCCTGGCACCGGGCGGGCGCGGCGGACGGGTTCACCCTGATGCCCGCTGACATCGCGGTCGACTTTGAGGCCGTCACCTCGCGGGTGATTCCGATCCTGCAGCAGCGGGGGCTGGTGCAGCGCGAGTATGCCGGTCACACCCTCAGGGAGAACCTCGGCCTTGATCCTGTGCCCCCGCGCGGGGTGCAGACAGCGACGTCCGATCCGGCGCAGGCGGGTGCTGAATGACGCAGCTCGCCGTGTCCACGGTGACGGACCGGTCGCGACCCTCGGATGCCGCCGCGATTGTTGGGGCCGTTCAGCACTACGCCGATACGGTTCTGCGACCGGGGGCCGTCTCCGCCGACACGACCCCCGTCTCTGCGGACCGGATCACCGAGTTGCGCCGGATCGGTGCCCTGAACCACCTGGCCGGTCCGGAGTGGGGCGGCGCCAGTGCCACTCGGGCCCAGGATCACCGCATCAACGAGATCGTTGCCGCTGCCTGCTTCAACACCTGGCTGATCTGGACCCAGCACTCCACCTCCGTTGGCTTTGTGCAGAATGCCATTGCGGAGAGGGCCGACGTGCACACGGGCCACTCCGACGCCGGTTCGAGCGGCTCCGACGTCGGCTCGAGCGCGAGCGGCTCCGTCGTCGGCTCGAGCGCTGGCGACTCCGAAACGGTCGCTCCCGGCCGAGCCGAATCTCCTGTCACCGGGCCACTCGCCGCCGCCGTGCTGCGGGGCGAGCGGCTGGCTGGCGCAGCGCTCAGTGACGTGAGGCGCTACCCCGACCGCTACCTGGCGGCCACACGCACGGATGGCGGGTGGCTGGTCTCGGGACGGGTGTCCTGGTTCAGCGGCTGGGGCCTGGCCGAGCTTGCGATTGTGGGAGCGGTCACCGAGGATGCGCGCGTGGTGATCGGTATCGCCGATCTGTCCACCGCGGGGTCGGCGGTGACGGCCGAACCGCTTGATCTGACCGGTGTTGGCGGTTCCCGCACCGTCGCGCTCCACCTGGATGGCCTGTTTGTTGCTGATGATGAGGTCCTGTCTGTCAGCGATCGTGAGGAGTGGCAGCTCCGAGACGAGCAGCAGGCGGTTGCTCCCAAACCACAACTGTTTGCGCTGCTGGATGAGCTGATAAACGCGCTCGCGGCGGAGCAGAACCCCGCCGCGCGTGAGCTTGCCGAAGCCTGGCGGGACCCGGTGGCTGAGCTCCGTCGGGAGATCTACACCCTTGCTGACGAGGCCGCGGCGCACGGCGCGGACGATCTGTTTGCCGAACGTCTCGCCCTGCGTGTGCGCAGCACAACGCTGCTCGCCGATCTGAGCCGTGCCCTCCTCGCTGCCCGCGCCGGTCGGGGGCTCCTTCGCGGTGACGTTGCCCAGCGTCTTGGTGCGTTCGCCTCGTTCCTCCAGGTTCAGAGCCAGACGCTGACCCTGCGCACGGCTCAGCTCAGGTCGATACCGGGGGCGCGTTTGTCGTAAGCAGCTTTGCTGCCCAGCCCGCTGCCTGTTGATGTGAGGGAGACAGACGCAGCATTCCGCAACGCACGTGCCACGTTGTGCGGTGTCATTGGTAAAACCGGAACACCCATGACACTGTGCAACTCACATGCCCTGTCCTCGACCGCACAACTCTCCCTAGCCCTTGCCAGCACACATCCACTCCGTAGCTAACTGGCGCGCCGTCCTCGGCACAAAAGATCAACGTTCACGGAGCTACCTTTGCGGGATGACGTATGACTCTGCCGTTCTCGGCGCGCTCTGGATGACCATCGCGATCCTCGCTGGAGGTTACGCCCGCACCCGAAACCGTTCGGCGTGGAACTGGTTCCTCCTCACACTGTTTCTTGGTCCGATCTCCGCCGCGCTGCTGGTGGTCTGGCCTCCGCGAGAGGCAAAACCCGAGTAACGCTGCGGGCGACCTCAGTTGTCGTCTGCCGTCGCCGTCACGTGCCGCAGGTATCGCCCGGGATCGTCAAGGAACCCACGCCAGTTAGTGACAAGCTCAAGCGAGTCGTAGTCACTGCGCCGGAGCCCCCACTCACCGAGTTCGTAGAGGGTGGCGCCGGGGAACGCCGCGAGCACGGGGGAGTGGGTGGACAGCAGGATCTGTGATCCGCGCGCAACCTGGTCGCGGAGTAGTCCGATCAGTGCAAGGCACCCCGGAAGGGACAGCGCCGACTCCGGCTCATCCAGGACCCAGAGGCCCCTGACGCGTGACCGCTCCACCACCACGTCAAGGAACGATTCACCGTGACTGCGCTGGTGCTCACCACGGCTCATCCCGATGTCCTCCAGGTAGCTGAAGAAGCCGTGCATCGTCTCCGCCCGTAGAAAGAATCCCCGCTTGGATGCACCAAGCCCCCGCCGGATCTCCAGATGCTCACTCAGCGGCGACTCACTGGCGTGGGAGCGGTGCATGGCCCCGGTTGATCCGCCCTCGGGGTTGAGGCCAAAGGCCATTGCGATCCCCTCAACCAGTGTTGACTTGCCCACCCCGTTGTCACCCACAAGCACGGTGACCTGGCCAAGCTCCAGCCCATCCGTGAGGAGCTGGGCAACGGGCGGAACCGTTGCGGGCCACTCGTCGCGGTCCATCGGGGCATCCGTGCGCTCCCTGACCCACAGGATCGGCTGGGACGAAAACGTCGGTTCCTCATCGGCTGCGTTGTGTGCGTCCGGGTTCATGCCCCAGACGCTACCGACCACCACTGACGGTCACGACGATGATTCACGAGCTGTTTCATGCGCGCGCGCGAAAAAGCAGGCGTAGGCTGGCCTCACGCACCAAAACTCATGCATTGGCATGAAACCGATGCGCGCTCATCGAAAGGAACGTCATGTCTTTTGAAGGAAAGGTCGCGCTCGTCACGGGCGGCGGATCAGGAATCGGCGAGGCCATCGCCCACGAGCTTGCCGGACGCGGGGTCGCGGTTGTTGTCACTGACATCAACCTGGCCGGGGCCCAGCGTGTGGTTGACGCCATCGTTGCCGACGGTGGTCAGGCCGCGGCATTTGAGGCGAACACCGCCGTCGCCGATGACAGCCGCGCCGCCGTCGAGTTCGCGAAGGCGACCTTCGGCAAGCTCAACTATGCGGTCAATAACGCGGGAATCGGCGGCGCAGCTGCACCGACAGGTGAGCTCAGCACAGACGACTGGGACCGCGTCATCGACATCAACCTCAACGGCGTGCTCTACGGAATGCGGTACCAGATTCCCGCGATCCTTGAGTCGGGCAGTGCCGAGGGCGGCATCGTCAACATGGCCTCCATTCACGGCACGGTCGCGGCGCTCGGCAACTCCGCCTACACGGCCTCCAAGCACGCCGTTGTTGGCCTGACCAAGAACGCTGCGGCGGAGTACGGTGCAGCCGGTCTGCGGATCAACTCGGTTGGTCCCGGCTACATCGACACCCCGCTGGTGCGCAGTGCGCTGCCGGAGGGCGCGATGGATGCCCTCGTCGCCAAGCACCCGCTTGGTCGACTGGGCCGCCCGGAGGAGATCGCCACGGTTGTTCGCTTCCTGCTGTCGGAGGACGCGTCCTTCGTCACCGGCGCCTACTACCTGATCGATGGTGGATACACGACCGTCTGATCGGACCCGTCAGGTGTGAACGGCCGGCCCCGCACCCGCGGTGGCCGGCCGTTTCTGTGCGCGTGCACGCTGAGTCGTCTGTCGCGGCGCTGAGCCGTGTGCTGGGAATTCGGTCGCGCACGGCACCTCACCTGTGCGTCACCTCGCTTTAGCGATCCCGGGTGCTGTCGCTCTCAAGTCGGTGTTCCGCCGCGGACAGGTGCGCGGCCAGGGTGGTTGCGAGGAGGGTGGTGTCCCCGGCTCGGATCGCGTCGATGATGGTGCGGTGGTCGGCATCTGCCTGGGTGCGTCCGCCCAGGTCCTCGATGTTGCGACGCGAATAGGGCTGCGCGGCGGACAGGAGCGCGGAGAGGATTTCTGTTGTGCGCGGGCGCTCGGCCAGGGCGTACAGGGCCTCGTGGAACTCGAAGTTCTGGTCAAGCCAGGCGTTGACGTCCTTCTCCTGCTCCATGCGGGCGGCCAACTGGTCAAGCTTGGTGAGGGAGCGGGCGGTGCAGCCGTCGATGACAAACTCGGCAATGGTTGGTTCAAGAGTGATGCGCAGGGAATAGAGCTCGGTCAGGTCGTCGTCGGAGAGCACTCTGACGCGGGCGCCGTCACCGCCCCTGATGGTGATCAGCCCGCGCGCTTCAAGGAGCCGGAGCGCCTCGCGGACCGGGTTGCGGCTCACGCTGAAGCGTTTGGCGATGTCTTCCTGCACGAGCGGGGCCCCGGCGGCGAACGTACCGGTGCGGATGTCGCGCGCAAGGTGATCGGCAATAAGGTCTGGCGTCATCGGGGTCCTTTGTGTCGCGTGCTTTCCCGATTCTAGGGCCTGCCCGCGGGTGAGTCCGTGGTGCGACGGTGAATGTGGTGCCACAGTCGCGGCCAGTGTACGCACTGTCCGCAGTGTGTACACTACCGGAGGGGCGGTCACACCGCTCACAGCTCGGCGCGGTCAATGGGTGACCGGTTTCCACCGTGCTCTACGGAGAAAGGTCCCCGGTGATGCGGACAAAAAAACAACTACGGCTGGCTCATCTTCGCCTTCACGTGCGTGCTTTCCTTTGTTGGATTTGGTCTCACGCTCAACACGGCGTCGATCTACTGGAGTTCCATCAGCGACGAACTCGGTGTTGACCTGGCCACGGTCACCCTGATGAGCACCTTCTCCGGAATCGCCAGCGCCATCGCGCTTGGTGTTGCCGCACCGCTGTTCCAGCGCGTCAACCTCAAGATTTTCCTCTCGATCATGGTTGTGCTCACCGCTGGCATGTACTTCCTGTCCGCGACGGCAACCGAGATCTGGGTGCTCTACGTCGCCAACATTGTGCTGGGAGCGACCAAGGCGATCGCCGTGATGCTTCCCGTCCCGATCCTGCTCGGCAACTGGTTTGAGAAGCACCTCGGAACGGTCACGGGCATTGCCGGTGCGATGACGGCGGTGGGTGGTGCGGTGTTCAGCCCGCTCATCGGGTCGATCATCACCGATCAGGGCTGGCGCACCGCGTACATCGTGACCGGTGTCATTGTGCTTGTTGCGATCCTGCCGCTGACCCTGTTTGTAGCGAAGCTCCGCCCGACCGGTGAGCAGCGCCCGGTCGGGTTCAACCCCGAGCAGCAGACCGTGTCGCAGTCGATTGCGCTCAGCGGTGTTCCCGCCCGTCGCGCCTACCGCAGCCTGCCGTTTGTGTGCTTCGCGATTGCCGGAATCGCGTTCCAGTTTGCCGGGTCACTTGTTCAGCACGTGCCCACCTACTTCGCCTCCGTTGGCCTCAGCCTGACGGTTGCGTCCTCGATCTACTCCGTGCTGCTGATCGGTGCCTCTGTGGGCAAGTTCGCCATGGGTGCCGCCATCGACCACCTGCGCCCGCTCGTCGCCGTCGGAATCTTCACAGCCATTGCCGTTGTGGGTTGGGGCGGCATGCAGTTTGTGTCGGGCGAGGCGGCTCTGACCGCGCTCAGCTTTGCCAGCGGCATGGCGCAGGCCATCAACCTGGTCGCCGTTGTTGTGCTGGTCCGCAACGTGTTTGGTGCACGTGACTACAGCAAGATCCTTGGCCCGCTGCTGATGCTTGGTTCCCTCGCCAACGCGGGAGGCGTATACGTGCACGGTGCCATGTTCAGCGCGACGGGAAGCTACCTTCCGTCGTTTATCGTGAACGTATCCCTCTTTGTTGGAGCGTTTGTGCTGCTTATTGTGGCGGTGCGGTCCGGTCGTTCGCTCAGCCATGAGGCCATCGTCGACGACAACCTCACGACGGAGACCGGCACCGGCAGCGCCACGGACGTCGACGCGGGCACACCCGCCGGTGTTGGTGCGGGCACTGGGCCGAGCGGGGGCACATCGGGCGGTGGAAAGAACGAGACGGAGGCACGGGCGTGACCACACGAGAGCAGACCCCGGAGCCCGGTGTTCGGTTGCCAGGAGTGTCCGCGTGGTACGGCATCCGTTACGCCAGGGCCGACCGCTTCCGTGCACCACAGCGGGTGGCTTGGGAGCCAACGGCTGACTATTCGGTTTTTGGCGCTGCCCCGATGCAGACCATTGATCCCAATCTGCCGCTTGGCGCTGACCGGGCAGAGGACTGTCACTTCCTGAACGTGTGGGCCCCTGCCGACGCGTCCGATGAGCCGCTCCCGGTGTACGTCGCTGTGTACGGCGGCGGGTTTGAGCACGGTGCCGGATCCAGCTGGCCGCTTGACGGCAGCACCCTGGCCCGGACCGGCCGCGTCATCGTGGTCTCGCTGAACTACCGGGTGGGCGTGCTGGGGTTCCTGTCGCTGAACACGGTTGGCGATGCCTTCCCCGACGCGCACAACCTGGGCCTTCAGGACGTCATTGCCGCGCTGGGCTGGATCAGGGACAACATTTCTCGCTTCGGCGGTGACCCCAACCGGGTCAGCGTTGTGGGGGAGAGCGCTGGTGGCTTCATCGCCGCAGCCCTGCTGGCCGCTCCGGCCGCCGACGGACTCTTCCAGCGCGTGGCGGTGCACTCGGCCGGTGCGTCCCGAATTGTCCCGGCCGGACGGGCGACGGAGATGGCGGAGGAGTTCCTGCGGGTGACGCAGAGCAGCGCTGACCCTGCCGCCCTTGCGGACCGTGAGGTGACGGAGCTTCTTGACGCGCAGGGGCACATTCTTGCCACGGATATCGGCGTGCGCAACGGGCCGTCCCCGCAGGCGCTCGGCATTGTTGATGATTCGGCGCAGCCAGGTGGGATTCTGGCCATGCACCCGGCCGAGGCAGTCGCGAGGGGGCACGCGAACGGGCGGGCCATCCTGGCCAGCTCCGCTCAGGACGAGATCGCCATGTTCCGACTGGCGACAGCCGACACCTTTGACCCCGACTCCCTGGAGGAGATTGTGGCGGAGGCCACCGGATGGGGCATCTCGACCAGCCGTGCTGAGGCGCTTGTGGAGCACTACCGGGAACAGCGGCCGGATGATGACCTTGGTTCCCTGAGGGCCAGCCTGCTCACCGACTACATCTACCGCCTGCCGACCGCCCGGCTGGCGCAGTCACAGGCGGATGCCGGCGGACGCGCTCACCTGCTCATGATCGGCGGGGTGGACGGGCAGCCGGCGGGGCATGCCGTTGACGTCCCCGCCCTGGCCGGACTGCACTGGCCTGACGGCTCGGACGCCAGCGACCGCAGGGACGACGAAATCACGCGGGTTGTGCTTGATTTTGTGGCTGACGGTGATCCCGGATGGGCCGCGGTTGCTCAGCGCACGGCGTCGGACCCCGTTCAGGCCGCGGGATCAACCGCCGTTCCGACTGCTGATTCATCCGCTGCTCCGCGCGCACGCTCTGCGTCCATCACGCCGGTGAACGCACAGGGAATCGCGGAGCTTCGGACCCCCGCGGGTCAGAGCTACGCCGAGCTCCTCGCCGTGTGGGACGGTGTTCCCCGGCCGTAGTCGGGCAGCGCGATACGCCCGCCCCGGAACTAACGCCGTTTCGCGGGGCTCGCCGGACGGCGGCGGGCAAAAACCACCCCGATGCTGGCGCACACAACAAGGGTGATGGCGATGACCTGGATGACGTTGAGGCTCTGCTGCAAAACCACAAGGCCGGCCAGAGCCGCCGCGGCCGGACCCAGGCTGGAGAGCACACCAAAAACTCGCGGGCTCATGCGCTTAAGCGCGGCAAACTCCAGTGCGTAGGGGATGGCAGAGGTCATCAGCGCAATTCCGACAAAAACAAGCAGAAGTGCCGGGTCCCCGATCAGAGTGGGGAGTGCATGTGGCCAGCCAAGAGGAGCAGAAAACACGGCGGCAAAAACCATGGCGACGGCCACGCCATCAACACCCTTCACTCTGCTTCCCAACCGCGCCGACGCCACAATGTACAGCGCCCAGAACGCGGCGGCGCCCGCGGCACACGCCATTCCGATGGCGCTGACGCTGCCGGAACTGCCACTGCCCAGCAGGACAACCCCGCCAAGTGCAAGCGCCACCCACAGGCCGTCAACCAGCCGTCTGATACCGACAGCAGCAACAGCCAGGGGGCCAAGGAGTTCGATGGTGACGGCGATCCCGATCGGGATCTCGTTCATGGCCAGGTAGATCAGATTGTTCATCCCGGCCAACCCCAGCCCAAGCGCGGCCGCACCCAACCAGGTTCTTCCGTCCCAGCGCCGAACCCGGGGGCGGACCACAACGAGCAGAATGAGCGCCCCCAGGCCGAGCCGGAGTGAGGCCGCGCCGAGCGGGCCAACCTGAGCAAAAAACGCCCCGGAGATGGCGTTGCCAAACTGCACGCTCAGCAGAGCGACAACCGTGAGGAGCCAGGCGGGAACGACCCGGTCGGAGACCGGAGCTGACCGCTGTGGAGTCAGGGGGTGCTGGGGCGTTTCTGGTGGAGGGGTTCCGCTCATTCGGCGGGCAATGACCAGAACCACACCTTGGTGTTCGGCCAGGAGGGTGACACGTAGTCGAGGTCGCGGAACTCGTTGTCCATGTTGTGGCTGATGAAGTACACCTTGCGCTTGCCGTTGACGGTCGTCACCTTCGACACCGTCATGGTGTGGTCGGGGACGCCGTTGTTGTTCCAGTCAAACATACCGATGTCGCCGACCTTCAGCTTGGTCCGCTCGGCCGAGGTCAGCCGGGTGACGCCGTACTTTTTGGTGTTTTTGCTCAGCCAGGCGTCCATGGCGGGGACGTAGCCCCAGGAGGAACTGCGGTCCCGGCTCTGGTTGCGGCTGTACCACTCCGGTGTCATCTCCCAGCCACGGGCGATGAGGCCCTGGCTGACAAAGTTGGCGCAGTCCCCGCCGATACTGTTCAGGTTGCCCCACTGGGCCGTGTTGTAGTTGTTCCAGTGCTTGTGCAGGTAGGCCATCTGGGCATCAACACCGGCCTGGACCTTCACGCCGGCCGAGGTTCGCGATGCGGTGGTGAAGCCGGACTTGGTGGCCGTGACCTTCACCGTGATGGTGCGGGATCGGTCAGCCTTGGTCAGCTTGTAGGTCGACTTGGTTGCGCCCGAGATCGCTGTTCCACCGCGCAGCCACTGGTACTTGAGGGTGGGGGCCGGGGCCCAGGCCGCGGTTTTGGCTGTCAGCGTTGACCCGGAGCGGGCCGTGCCGCTGATTGATGGTGTTGGTGCGGTTGTGAAGGTTTGGGCGGCGATGGGTACCGTCGCAAAACTGGTGCTTGAGGTTTTTTCGTAGCCCGGTGCGGTCGCGGTGACCCGAACGCTCAGCTGGGCCTTGATGTCGGCGGCGGCCGGTTTGTAGTTGGCCGAGGTTGCGCCAGAGATTACGGCGCCGTTGCGGAGCCACTGGTAACTGAAGCTGGGCGATGGAGCCCACTGTCCCGGGTTGGCTTTCAGGGTGGAGGCCACCCGTGCGGTTCC
>JBQELM010000001.1:12963-25110 GCA_052103915.1 Mycetocola sp.
TGGAGGTGGCAACAAAGCGGGTGGCACCGATGGTGGCCGTTGCAGCGCTCTTTTTTGTTGTGGTCACATGGTTGGCCTGTTTGGCGGTCGTTTCGACCGTGATCTTTGTGCCGATGTCCGCCGCAACGAGGGTGTACTTTGCCGCGGTTGCGCCCTTAATTGCGGTTCCGTTGCGCAGCCAGCGGTACGTCACTGACTGCGGAGCCGGTTTCCAGGTTCCGGGTGTGGCCGTCAGGGTTGACCCGGAGCGGGTTGTGCCGCTGATGGTGGGAACGGGGGCCGTGGTGAAGTGGGCGGCGCCGACCTTCACCGTTGCTTTGCTTGTGCGGGTGGTTGTTGTGCGTTTGGAGGCCTTACCCGTCACAGTGGCTGAGATGGTTGCGCCGATGTCGGCGTGGGTCAGTGTGTATTTTGTTCCGGTTGCGCCGCTGATGGCCTTGCCGTTGCGCAGCCAGCGGTAGCTGAAGGAGGCCTTCGGCGACCAGGTGCCGGTCGTCCGCGTCAGTGTCGCGCCGGAGCGGACAAAACCCTTCAGCGTCGGGACCGGGGCTGTGGTGAACGGCGAGGTTTTTGCTGTCACGGCGCGAGTGGCCGTGCCGATCGCGAGCACGGTTGTTTGTGACGCGACCGATGGGGCGCCAACCAGGGGAGGCGACGCCTGCGCTGCCGGTGAGCCGTCGGGAAGGGCGGCGCCAAGCACACTCAGAACAACGCCGAGGGAGAGGGCAGAGAGCAGTCGGGGCACAGGTGTCATTGTCCGGTCTTTCAGGGGGCTGCCAGCGAGGCCATGCCCGCTCATGCTACGTGACGATTGAGGTTCGCGGAATCAGCTCTTTGTGGTTTGTGCGGCGAGGTCAAACTGCTCACGGGCCTGCTCGATGGTCGGGACGTGTGCGATAGCCCACTGGGCGAGCGCGCGCGACGGTTCAAGAAGCGAGCGGCCGGTTGTTGTCAGCGCGTACTCCACGCGGGGCGGAACCTCCGCGTGCGCTGTCCTGGTGAGCAGACCGTCCCTGGTGAGGTGCCGCAACGTCAGGGTCAGCATTCTTTGGGAGATTCCGGGGATGTGGCGCTGTAGTTCAGTGAATCGGAGCGGCTGGTGGTCCAGGGTGACAATGATGAGCAGGGACCACTTGTCGCCGATCCGGGACAGGATGTCTCGAACGGCCGTGCCGTTGTGCGCGGCCTCACCACAGTGGCCCTCGTACTCGCTGAGGGGTGTGTTGATCACCGTTGCATTGAGGGAGGCCATTGTGAGTTTGTCCTTCGGTGGAAGTGGCGGATTGCTCGCCGGGTGCGGGTGCGGGTGCGGGTGCGGACCGTGGCCCGTCCCCATCGGGGTGGTTACACGCATGTGCCTTTTGTACGCGTCCTCACGAGCACGCATGATGTGGCTACGAACAAACCATAACTAACGCGGGCGGGTCGTCGCTCGCTGTCACCCCATTAGGAGAACCCCATGCTGATTGCCCTCTGGATCCTTAACGGAGTGCTGGCACTTCTTATGCTCGCGGCGGGCGGAATGAAGACCGTGCGTCCCAGGTCGGCACTCATCAACTCGGGCATGGCCTGGGCTGAGGACTTCTCCGCCGGGGCGGTGAAACTGATCGGCATCGCCGAGGTCCTTGGTGCGATCGGCCTGATCCTGCCCGTTGCGACCGGCATCGCCCCCGTCCTGACCCCGATTGCCGCTGCGGCGCTGACCGTCATCATGGCCGGTGCCGTTGTTGTGCACGCACGCCGTAAGGAGACGCTGATCCCAGCGCTGCCGATTACCGTTCTGCTACTCGCCTCCACCGTGGTCAGTGCGTTGGTCGTGCTCTAGCGCTCGCCACCGTCACCTCGCCGCCGTCACTTTTTGTTCGGACGCCGCGGCACCGCGGCGGAGGATCGGGCCTCGGGTCGGTGCGGGCCGAGAATCCCCGCGCTGTAGAGCACCGCCTCCGCCGCATGCGAGTCCCGCAGAATCGACATGTGTCCCGTCGCAGGGACGGGAATGTTTGTGGCGTCGCTGAGCACGCTGCCCTCGGGGATGTCGGGGTCAAACATGCCGTAAATGGAGACGATGTTTTCGTTGAGGACCGCATCCCTTCCCAGCTCAACGATGGTGGGATTCCGGGGGCTGAAAATGCGCAGGTGCGGGTCAATGGCCTGACGCGCCAGGCGTGAACCGCCAAACGGGGTAGCAACCGCAACAACACCGATGATTCCGAGTGCCGGCTCTCGATACCGGAGAAGCTGTTTGCCAATCAGCCCGCCCTTGGAGTGGCCAACGATCAGGCGGCCGGCTGCGGGCGGTGCTGTCCGCCGCAGCGCCCGGGCCAGGAGCTCGGCGGTTTCAACAATGCCACGCAGGTTGTAGCCCAGGCCGTGCACCACCCTCACGCGGTAGCCGTTGGCGTTGAGGAGTTCTGCGTAGTCGCTCATGAACCACCACGGCTCGTATACCCCCGGCACAACAACCACCTCTGGCAGCGTGCGATCACCGTCGCTGTAGTGGCGTGGAACGCGGGGCAGTGTCACGATCCGCAGGTGCAGAAGCACGGTTGCGACGGCGTCAACCACCGTCCACCACGCCTTCGTGAACACCTCAGACGGCCTCTCTGTGGAACGCCCTGATCTGGGCGGCGACCTCGCGGTGGCCGGTGATCATGGTTTCGTGGCCACGGCCGGGGACCTCTGCCGCAACGGCGTCGGGAATGGCGCTGACAACACGATTGACCCAGTCCCGCGGCGCGACCGTGTCGTGCTGACCGCGGATCACCAGTGTTGGCGTACTGACCAGCGGGTACCGCTCTTCTACCCGGTGTGCGAGCATCGTCTTCAGCTTTTTGATGTACCAGCGTGGACCGGCTTTGACGTAGTAGACCAGGCCGTACCAAATCACGCGCGGGTGGGGACTCCACACGTCCTGAAGCATGCGCAGGATCTGCCACCAGGCGGTTCGTTCCCGATCGTTGATGGTTGGTGCGATGAGGACAAGCGCATTGAGTGCGCCAGGGTCGGCGATGGCGGCCTCGGTGACCACCTCTGTTCCCATGGAGTGGCCGACGAGTACAACGTTCCTCAGCCCGGTGACGTTGAGGAACTCCGCAAGGAACTCCCCGCTCGCCGCCATGTCGAGCGGCTCCTCTGGCTCGGGGGCATCACCGAAGCCGGGCAGGTCAACGCTGTGCACCGAGCCGATGGACCCGAGCTCCTCAGCCAGTGGCGACCAGTAGCCGTGGCCCATGCCGATTCCGTGCACAAGCACAAAGGTGGGGCCGTCGCTTCGACCGGATTGGTGGGACACCAGGACTCGACCGTGAGAGTGAAATTCGCGGGAGCTCATCCGTCCAGGATATCCGTCCTTGGTTGTGAGCACGGCCACTCGCCTGCCGATGTGACTAACCGGTTTCCATGCTCAGCGGCGGCGGCGCTCGGGTTGATCCGGCGGCTGGAATCGAGCGGGTTGATCCGCGCGGCAGGGTGATTGTTAGTCGATCAGGTCGCGGGCGTGCAGCTCGTCCAGGACGGCCGCACCCGCTGGGGGGCACCGCGGTGCGTCGGCGGTTGTGCACCAGTGCACCGCGCTGACCTCGGAGCGGGGCTGCGGATCCTTCGGTGTTCCCACGGTGGGGGCCCCGCGGAACAGCGTCATCGCCACCTGGCGCCCGTCCGGTTCGCCGTGGGCCTGGGTCCGCACGGTGAACAGCTCCTCGACGCTGTCCCGGTCGATGACGAGACCGACCTCTTCGTGGCTCTCCCTGATGAGCGCGTCCACGGGGGTCTCGCCGCTGTCCACCTTGCCGCCCGGCATGAAAACGACGTCCCGTCCGCGGGCCGTGACCATCAGCACACGCCGGTCACGGACGAGGGCCAGGGCGGAGACGACGATATCGGGAAGTGACGGGGGGACGGAGTCGGGACCGGACATCCACCCATCATCCCAGGTCCAGCGTCGGTGCCGTGGTGCCGTGGTGCCGTGGTGCCGGGGTTCTGGGTGACGGGCAGGCGGGACGGGCGGGCCAGGCGGGTGGGTTAAATGCGGGTGCGCCCCGAGCCCTGCGGCTCGAGGCGCACCCCCTGTGGCGTCAGCGACGCCGGTCAGGCTAGATCTGCGTCAGCTCTGACCCGTCAACGCTCGCGCGGCGGCGGAGCAGAACAACACCGGCACCGGCGATCAGCAGGACAAGTCCGGCCAGGATCGCGGCGACGGGGAGCGTCCCACCGGTCCACGCCAGAGCACCCGGAGGGGTGATCGGGTTGGTGGTGCACAGCGGGTTCTCGTCGACACAGCTGGTGGCTGGATCCTGCCCGGCCGGAACCAGGAAGTTGTTCGCCGTCCCGTTCCCACCGGACTCGACAACAACCCGGTAGGTCACCGTCGCGGTCTCACCCGGCTGGACCGAACCGGTGATGGTCAGCGCGCCGTCGGCGGGACCGCTCGTGGCGGCTCCTCCGGTGCTGCGGACATCGCCGTCGAGCCGGGCGTCGTCGAGAACATCGCCCAGGTGGTCAACGTAGTTGATCTCGGCGGCGGCGGCACCCGTGTTGCGGAAGGAGAGGGTGTAGCTGAGGGTGTCGCCGACGGAGACCGTCGTGCCGGACTCCGGGTCGACCGTCTTGGACGGTGCGAGGTCGCCGATCGGGTTGATCGTGCAGTCCGCACGCTCACCGTCGGTCGGCTCGCAGACCGGCGTCTCCGGAACGTCCTGGCCCGGGTTGAGCAGGAAGTTGGCCAGAACACTGTCACCGCGCTCATCGGCGGCCCTGACCAGGATCGTGTAGCTCACCGTCTCGGTCTGCCCGGCGGCGAGGCTGCCACCGATGCGGATCTGGGCACCGTCACGGGTGACCGTCAGCGCGCTGTCCGAGGACACGGGCTCAGACACCAGGTCGGCGTCGTCGAGAACGTGGGTCAGGTTGTCGATCCGGTCGACCGTGCCCGCACCCGCACCGATGTTGCTGAAGGTGAGGGTGTAGGTCAGCTCCTGACCGACGGTGACGGGGGTGCCGGAGGCGGGGGTGACGCTCTTGCTGTCGACCAGCTCCGGGACAGGGTTGCTGGTGCACCGGGTGTCGTCGTCAGCGCACTCGGCTGGCGGGGTCGTGTCGGTCTCGAACGCGACGTTGCGCAGCACGTTGTCGCCGCGCTCGCCGTCGGCTTTGACCGTGACGGTGTAGACGACCGTCGCGCTCTCGCCCGGGTTGAGCGAGCCGGTCACGTCGAACACGCCGTCCGACACCTCTGAGACCTCAAGCGCCTCCGAGGAGGGGCTCCCCGTCAGCTCGGCGTCGTCGAGCACGCCGGAGAGGTCATCGCTGAACGCGACGGCTCCGGCCGCCTGGCCGTCGTTGGTGAAGGTGAGGGTGTAGCTCAGCTCCTGACCGGCCACCACGATCTCGCCGCTGGCCGGGTCGACGGTTTTGACGACGTCGATGTTGGGCAGTGGGGTCACGGTGCACTCGGACGAATCCGCGGTGCACTCCTCCGGCGGGTTCTCACCCGCGGGGACCAGGAAGTTGTCGGCACTGTTGTTGCCGCGCTCGCTGATCGGGTTGATCGTGACGCTGTAGCGCACGGTGGCCGTCTCGCCGCCCGCCAGGGTGCCGGCGATGCTGAAGCGGTCGTCCTCGATCGACGTGACGGTGACGGACTCCGTGTCGGAGACGGGGCCGCTCAGGACGGTCGCGTCGTCGAGCACGTCGGCGAGCACGTCGTCACGGTCGACGGGCATGGTTGCGGTTCCGGTGCTGCGGATCTCGACCACGTACTCCAGAACCGTTCCGGTGCCCACCGGGTCGCTGTTCGCGCTGACGGTCTTCTCATACTCGATGGCACCGATCGGTGTTGTCGTGCAGAGCGGCGTCTCGCCCTCGGCCGGCTCGCACTCGGGCGAGGTCGGCGGCTCGGGAGGGGTGTCTCCCGTGTCGGGGATGAGGAAGTTGGCCGCGATGTCGTCTCCGCGCTCACCGTCCGGCTTGATGGTGACGGTGTAGCTGACGGTGGCGCTGGCGCCGGCGTCGAGCGTTCCGGTGACGTGAATGCGGTCGCCGTCCAGGGTGGCACTGAGGTCGTCAGAGCTGGGCCCGGTCGTGACCTCGGCGTCGTCGAGGACGTGGGTCAGCATGTCGTACGACGAGATCTCGGCCTGCGCCGGTCCCTCGTTGGTGAAGTGGAGCGTGTACTCCAGGGTGGAGCCGGCCACGGCTGGGTCGCTGGACGCCTCGACGGTCTTCCACTGCTGCAGTCCCGATCCGGGGACGGAGACGGTGGCGCAGGGGTCCTGGCCCGCGGCCAGGTTCAGCTCCGGAACGCAGGCCAGGTTGAGCAGCTCCCGGTCACCTTCTCCGGTGTACCGGACGGTGTAGCTGATCGTCGCGGAGGATCCCGCAGCGAGCGCGCCCGTCCAGCTCAGCTCGGTTCCGGAACGCTCAACGTCGCCGGTTGAGGCGGTCAGCGAACCGTCGACGAGCTCGGCATCGTCGAGAACCTTGGACATGTCGTCGGTCATCGTCGCCGGGTCCTCGGCGGTGAACTCGCCTGGTCCGTCGTTGGTCACCGTGATGGTGTACGTGGCCGTCTTGCCGACGGCGGGCAGGCTGGAGACGTCACTCGACTTGGCGACGCGCAGCTTGGGCAGCAGCCCCTCGGTGCTGGCGCAGGCCTCGCCCGTGGTGGCGTCGTGGCCTTCGTCGGTGCGCGGGTCACAGGTCGGAGGGGTGGTGATCTCCGGGTCCTCCGGCTCCCACGCGACGTTCCTGACCAGGCCGTCTCCGCCGCTGGCAAGGGTGACGCTGTAGCTCAGCGTCACGGTCTCGCCGATGGGCAGCGCACCCGACCAGCTCAGCAGGGGCAGGGCCTCGCCCGTGTCACCGGTCCGGTCTGCGGCGAGGTCGCCGTTGTACTCGGCGTCGTCGAGAACGTCGCTGAGGTCGTCGAAGATGACCGCGGGGTCGCTCGTGGTGTAGTCGCCGGTTCCGGTGTTGGTCGCGCTCACTGTGTAGGTGATCGTGTCGCCGGGACGGGAGTCAGCGGTGAAGTCGGAGGTCTTGGTGAGGTCGAGTGCGGGGACGCGCAGCGCGCAGCTCTCCGCCGATCCGGTGTTGTTGTCCTCGTCCTCGTCGAGTTCGTTTCCGAGGACAAGGGCGGTGTTGGTGATGCAGTCACCGGGGGCGACCGTGGTGTCCGCGCTGATGCGGATGTCACGTGTCTCGCCGACCGCGAGACGGCCTCCCGACACGGTGACGGTGTTTCCGCTGACGCTGCCGGTTCCCCCGCCGCTGACCTCGATGTTGCTCAGCCCGGAGGGGAGGGTGTCGGTGACGACCCAGCCGCTGGAGGTACCCGGTCCGTTGTTGGTGACGGTCAGCGTGTAGCTGATCCGGTCGCCGGTGATGAAGGTCGCCGGGCCCGTCTTGTCCAGCGAGAGGTCAACGGGGCGGCCGGGAATGGATGTGCCGTCATTGAGGGACGAGCTGGGGCCGGCTGTTGTCGACACGATCGTGAACGTCGGGGAGGCCGATGCGGGGTTCGTGATGGCGATCTGCGTCACGCGACCGGTTGAGTTGGCCGAGTAGCCGAGGTTTCCGTTGCCGAAGTTCCAGGCCGCGCCGTATCCGCCGTCGGTGGCGGGAAGAACGCCGGGGAAGTCGGTGATGGTCCCGCTGCTCAGGTCAAAGCGGCGGATTTTTCCGTCCGAGGCTGCGCCCCAGGCGAAGCCGTCTCGGAAGGCGAAGTCCTGGACGCCGGGGTTCTCTGAGAAGCGGATCGTGCGAACCACGTCACCCGTGCTGACATCGATGGCGAGCATGGTCGTGTTCGGGCCGGAGTCTGAGACGTAGAACAGGCCGTCGGCCGGGTTGAACGCTCCGGAGTAGAAGCGGGTGCTTCCGCCGCTGCCGGGGTGTGTGTAGATCTCGGTGCCGACGCGTGTGTAGCGGCCGTCCTCACCGACCCGGACGAGGGCTCCCGCGGGGATCGCTCCGGTTGAGGAGGTCACCATTCCGTAGATGAAGTTGTCCGCGGGGTTGAAGCCGATGGCGTTGTAGGAGATGTTTCCTGTCGTGCCCTCAGGGCTGAAGGCGAAGGTTCCGCTTCCGCTCGTTTCGGCCCGGTAGAGCTGGGAGGGGTTGCCCTGCGCGATGAACACGGTCGGGTTGTCCGGGCTGAACGGGTCTCCCGGTGCGGCACTCGCGCCGACCGCGCCGACCGCGACCAGCGTTGAGCTGAGGAGTGCCGTTGCGGTGGCTAAACCGATGAGTCTGCGGCGGGTGCCGCGGCTGCTGTGTGGTGATCGAACAGCTGTTGCCCTGTGCCGTCGAATGATGGCCATGGGGGTCCTTTCTGTGATGCAGATCGTCCGAGACGGAAGGTGTCTCGATGGGTGGACGAGGCATCATGCGTTTCCTTACACGCACGCCGCTCAGCTACCGCCCGGGCGTGTCGGATCGTTTCGCGCGCCGGGTGAGCCGGTCGGGTTTAATCCAGCAGTATCCGGCCAGTGGTCCGTACCGCGTGGGTCGTGGTCGCGGTGTCAACGGCGATCGTGATCTGTGCCCCTGGCGCGGGATCGCCCACGATCTCAAGGGTCGTTCCGGCTGTATCCTGCGGGACCGTGCACTGTCCCCCGTGCTCAGGACACGACCAACCGTTCGTCGCCGAGCCAAGGGCGATGCCATCGGGAAGAGCCACAGTGATCGCGGTGATCCGTGAGTCGGACGAGGCGGACTGGATGGACAGGTCAAGCGTCCGGTGGTCACCGTCTTCGATGAGTGTTCCGGTGGCGGTCGCGGCGACGGGGTACCGCGGTGGCTCGGCCGCCACACCCGGTGCGGCGACGGCGGGGGTGGCGGCGGTGGCTGCCGGTGTGGTGGGCGTGGGCCGGGTTGGCTCGACGGGATCCGCGGGGGTTGGGCTGGTGTCCGAGCGCGCGGTGGATGGGGTTTCCGGCCCTGCGGTCACCTCGCTGCCCTGCCAGAGGGCGAGGACGAGTGCGATGGCACCGCAACCGACGCCGCAGGCCAGCAGAGCCAGCGACGAGCGGCGGGATGAGCGGCGCGCTGCGGCGGGGGGTGAGCTGGTGCCGGTAGTGGTAGCTGTAGCTGCGTTCGTGGCCGTGGCTGTCCGTGCGGCCGTGGCGTTACCAGCGTGGCTGGCCGCCGCTGTGAGCGGTGATTCCGCTCCGCGGGTTCGAGAGGCGGCGGTCCGGGTGCCGGCAAGAGACGCAACCGGCACGGTGGCGCTGGTCTGCGTGTGGCCGCTGTTGTCGCCGCTGTTGTGGGAGCGGGCGGTATGAGCTGACCGGCTCGAGTCTGAATCGGTGCCGGTGTCGGTGTCGGTGTCCGATCCCGAGCCCTGTTCCGGTTCCGAATCTGATGCGGTCGTCGTCTCGAGAGGGTCGTGCGAGCCGGCACCCAGAATCACGGCCCCGGGGGCAAGGAGAGCGAGCGCGGCGGGGAGCGCTCGGAACCGTCGGTGCGCGCGCGAGCACGCTGAGCAATCGCGAAGGTGCTGGTTCTCCGCCACGCTCCCGAGCTGCTCGGCTGCGACGATCTCGTCGACGGCGGCTCGGCAGGACTCGTCGGTGAGATGCTCCGTCAGGACGGTGCGCAGGAGCGCCCTGACCAGTGCCGCTCGTGCCCGGTTGGCCGCGGTGGACACGGCCGCCGCGGATGAGCCGAATCGGGGCGTGAGCTCACGCGGGGGCACCCCCTCAACGGTCGTGGCTATCAGGATCTCGCGCTGCTTGTCCGGCAGTGATGACAGCGCCGTTCGCACGAGCGCGAACTCGCCGGACAGGTCAACCTGCCGTGTCCGGTCGTCGTCGGTTGTGCTCAACGGAAGGTCCGTTGTGGTGTCGCTGAGGCTGTCCTCCCGGTCGCGGGGGGAACGCTGGTGGTCAATGATCAGGTTGCGTGCGGTTCTCAGGACGTACGCCCTGGGGTGGGAGGGGAAAGGCTGGCCCGCGTCCAGCTGGGCGAACAGGCGAATGATGGCGTCGGAGATGACATCCTCCGCGCTGAGCCTGGCGGGCACCGACGATCGGATGATCCGGGTCCACGACGCTCGCGCACCGGCGACGTAGAGTCCAGCGGCGGTGCGGTCGCCCGCCGCGGCCCGTTTCAGCAGGTCCCGGGCGTAATCGTCGTCTGCGCTGTGATCCGGTGTCATCGCCGCCTGGCCCTGAACGCCGACAGGATGAGGAACAGGGCGCTGGCCGCCGCGAACGGATGCCACCACAGCCCGACCGGTTCTGTCGTGCGGGTCGCGGTGGCCGCCCCGCTGGTGGGTGGCGCCGTCGTGGGGGCAGAGGGGGATGTGCTCGTCGGGGGCGCTCCGTGTCGCGGCGGGGTTTCCGGTGTGAGGGACTCCAGCACCGGAGTCGGGGCGATCGCGATGACCGGTCCTGTTGACCAGGTCGCGCGTACCGTGCGTGACGGGTGCAGCGGGGGAACGGGCGCAGCGGTTGGCGAACCAGCCGCCTCGGAAGGCTCGTCCTTGTCGGGCGCAACAGTTGGTGTTGGTGTTGGTGCGGCGGGCGTCGCAGCGCCGCACTGCTCCTGCTCGGCGGCGTTGTTGGCCGCGGCGGGGTCCTGCTCGTTGCCCGCTACCCGCGCGGAGACCGTGGCGCACTCGTCCTGATCCAGCGCGGGGAGTGTGAAACTCACCCGCTGCTGCGCGCCCGGTGCCAGTTCGCCACCGGTGCAGCTCAGCTCACCCGACTGGGCGCTGCAGGCCGCCGTCCCGGTCAGATCCTCCGCCGTGGCGCCGGGGGTGACGATGGCTGCCGTCCACCCGCTTGACGCGGTGGTCCCGTGGTTGGTGACCACCAGGGTGACGCTGCGGTCACGGCCGACGGGGACCGCGGGATCGGCGATGATGGTGGCCGCAAGGTCGACAGGTGTGCCGATGATGTGGAAGCTGTCGTTGAAGGCGCTCGGAACCCCGGCGCGGGTCGACTCCACTCGGAACCCCGGCGCTGATGATGCGCGATCACTGATGCTCAGCTGGACGATGTCTCCGCTGCTGTTGCTCGACAACCCCAGGTTCCCGTTCCCGTAAACCCACACGGCCCCGTATCCGCTCGCGGTTGGGGGAAGGACCGCAGCAAAGCTGTCGCGCTGACCGTCGGACACCCGGATTCGGACCACGTTTCCCGCCGGTCCGGCACCCCAGAGATACCCGGAGCTGTACGCCAAGTCCTGGGTGCCCGATGCCTGGGGGAGCACGATGCTCCGCTCCACAACACCCGTCGTGGTGTTGATGCCGAGGAACGTGACGTTCGGCCCCGAATCACCGACGTAGAGCAGGCCGTCGTCGGTGTTGACGTCGCCGACGAAGAAGCGGTTGCCTGGGTTGTCGAGGCTGTACGTCTGAGTTCCGACCCGCGTGATGGTGTTTCCCTGTCCGATTCGGATCAGTGCGGAGGCCGGGATGGGCCCGATGGCCGTGCTTGTCATGGCGTAGGCGTAGCCGTCTGACGGGTTCCAGCCTGCCGCGTTGTATCGGCCCGCGGCCGGAGCACCCACCCGCGCGGTGGTCTGGGCACCGTCCGGGGTCGTGTGGATGCGGTCGATCGCCGTGCCGGTCGCGGCGTCCGGTGATGAGGTGATGTACACCGCCGAGGTGTCGGAGGGAAAGGGATCGCCATCGGCGGCGCGCGCCGCGTCGGGCGCGATGGGGGCAGCCGTGACGCCCACAGTCAGGGCGACGGCGAGAAAAGCGAGCGCGGCCGTGCGCGTCGATCGTGTCATGCTGCATCCGGGGGTGGGGAGGGAGGCGCTCCGATGCGGGGAGGGCCGGTCGACGTTTTTAGCCTAGCGATTATGCGGGGGTGAGGTTGTGTCACGCAATGCGGCCGTCGGGGCCGCCCCGGCGCGGGACATCGGGTGACGGCGCGATTCCGGACGAGCGTGTGTCGGGGTGTATCGGTGGGTCCTGGCGCGCGAGCAGGCGCAGAGAACGGCGACGCCTAGTGGCTCGGCGTGTGAGCTGGTCGGTGGTGGGAGAAGGATCTCGTAGTGCAGGGCTCCGGTCAGGTGGGGGAACTCAGATTTCAGCATTGGTACCTTTCGTCACTGAGGAGACGAGGATCGTTCGCTTTTCTTACACTGACTGGCGCGCGCCTGTTTGACCTGACATAGTGCGCGGGTCAGGCTGGG
>JBQELM010000002.1:0-22176 GCA_052103915.1 Mycetocola sp.
CCGGCGGCGCCGAGCCGGTGTTGAGGACCTTCAACGCTGCGCGCCTCGCCTCGCCTGTTTGTGTGGGTGGGCCGGACTGCGCCGCGGGAGTGGGGTCGGATCGTGTTGGTGGGGTGGGGTGGGGTGAGCGAGGTCGGACCGTCCTGCCAGCGCGGTCCTTTCGGCTGACGTCGGTGAGCGCTGACGGAGCCCGGTCTTGCGGATGCCCTCGGCGGGCGGGCACGGGATGTGTTTTCTTCCCTGTCAGGGGTAAAAGCGGATTACCCCTGACAGGGAAAAGGTCACACCTTGTGCCCCTTCTCGCCATGCGTCGCTGTCGGGCCCGCCGTGCCGTCGCTCTCACGGTGCTGTCGCTCTCACGGTGTTGTCGTTGTCGTTGTCGTTGTCGTTGTCGTTGTCGTTGTCGCTGTCGCTCTTGCCGTGCTGACCTCAATGGGGGCGCAGCCTTTCGCGAATGAGGGAAAGCGTGAACTCACGTGGGTACTGCGGTAGTCACTACGATGGCGACCATGACCCCTGACACCTGGATCGAGCACCGCCGAAGCCGAGACAGTGAACGCCTGGGATGGATGATCCCCGAGGGGGACGGGTTTGTGGTTGTTGACCTGCTTGGCCGTCGCCGATCCGAGCCGGTGGACTGGCTTGAGGCGGAGGAACTGCTTGAGTCCATCGGGATCGGCTACCTGGCCGACCCGTACGAGCTTGACCTTCGCGACCAGCAGCTGCCAGAACACCCGTCACGGATCGGCCTGTTCCCCGTGAGGGACGGGTGGGCGCGGGTGCGCATCACCGAGGTGTCCGACACCGCCATCACGGTCAAGTGGGACGACGGCGGGGACATCAACGCGCCCCAGCGATTCCACCGGCTCCCGTTCCCCATGCCGGCGTCACTCCGCCCACTGAACTGATCCATGCTGACGCGCGACAGTCGACTGTCGCGCGTCAGCTGTTGCCCGCACGTCATCTCCCAGTTCGGTGTCAGCTGCCGGTCAGGCGTCAGCTCCCGCACCGAGGTTTCGGATCAGCTGAACCTCTGCTCGCACCGCCGCACGAAGGGTCGGCACGTCAACGGACTCATCCGGGCCGTGGGCACGGGAATCAAGATCCTGGATCGCCGTGACAAAAATCTCCGCATCAGGAAGCGCACGAGCAAGATGCGAAACGAACGGCACCGTGCCACCAGCTCCGATGAGCTGTGGTTCCGAGCTAAACGCATCCGCCAGCGCCTTTGCGGCTGCGGCACGTGTGGGGCTGCTCTGCTCAGCACGCCAGCCAGCGGCGATGGACACGGTGCTCACATCAACGTTCACGCCCGCTGGCACCGTCCGTGAGATGTGAGACTCAATGGCGTCGCGTGCTGACACGGGGTCAAGCTCCGGAGGCAAACGGAAACTCACCGTTGCGCTCGCCGACGGCAACAGCACATGCCCCGCCTGTTCATTGCTTGGAGCATCAATGCCGATAACGGTGACTGACGCGCGGTCAAGGGTTTGCCTGGCCAGGTCATCCTCGCCGGTCAACACAATCCCATCCCTGACACCAGCGCTCCGACGGAAATCCTCAGCCAGTGGTGGGTGCTGGTGAACCCGCGTGATGCCGTCGTCCTCTAATCCTGCGACAGCGACGGACCCGTTCTCATCACTCAGCGATGCAAGAAGCCGGACGAGGACACCAAGCGAGTCCGGGACCGCCCCGCCATACACACCGGAGTGCACCGCTCGCTCGGCCGTCGCGATGTCGATTCGCAGGTTCAGGACGCCTCGAAGCGATGTGGTCAAGGAGGGAACACGGAACCCGGCGTTGACCGCATCTGGCGCAATGATGACGTCGGATCGAAGCGCGTCGTGATTCTGCTCGATGAGGGCGCCTAGCGTCGGAGAGGCGATCTCCTCTTCGCCCTCGATCAGGATCGCGATGCTCACAGGCAGGTCATCACCAAACTGGCGGAGCACCTCAAGGTGGAGGGCAATCGCACCCTTGTCGTCGGAGACACCACGGCCGTACCAGCGCTCACCTCGCTCGGTGAGACCAAACGGTTCGCACGTCCAGCCGTCATCAACGCGGGCAGGCTGCACATCATGGTGAGCGTAGAGAAGCACCGTTGGTGCGCCAGCTGGGCCCTGTTTGTGCCCGATGACCGCAGGCAAACCGCCGTCCGCTGCGACAACTCGGCTGGTCACCCCGACGCGCTCAAACGACTCGCGCACCAGCTCTGCGGCGCGGTGGACGTCTCCGTGTCGCTCCACATCAAAGCTCACCGATGGGATGGAAAGAAGCCGGGAGAGGTCCTCACGGAGCCTGTCAGTCACGGTGCCGTCGGTCGGTTGCGCAGTCATGGAGCGTCCTCTGCTGGGGGAATAGGAGCGCTTGAATCTATTCCCGAATGCGCAGGTGCGACGGCAGTGTGAACCCCGGTTACGGGGCTGAACCCATCGGGGCGACATTCGTGGTCCATTAGATGCCGTGAGGTCACACACGGGTGGCCTTGGAATGCGGCGCAACAGTCGGCTCCGCGATGAGCAGGGGAAACATGTCTCACAACGAACTTGATCACATTGTGATCGCCGGACCCAACCTTGAGGACCTGGTTGACTGGTTCGCCGACGCGACGGGCATCCGCGCCGCGCAGGGCGGGCGGCACAACATCGGCACAGCAAACGCGCTTGTGGGGTTGAGCTCGGACGGTGAGGTCGTGCCGCGCTACATCGAGCTCATCGCGCCCGACCCCGAAGCCCCGACGAACCGGCCGACCCCCACCGCGTTCGGAATCAACCACCTTGGTGCCCCGCGGATTGTCGGTTACGCCATTCGCACGCCGTCGATTGAATCGGCTGTTGCCCGTGTTCAGCGGGAGGGGTTTGCTATCGGGGACATCGAGCGTGGCGTCCGAACGCTTCCAGATGGTCGCGTGCTGAGCTGGGACGTCACCCGTGGCTACAGCTCGTCGCGGCCGGAGCTTCCCTTCCTCATCGACTGGCGCGACTCTCCCCACCCCGGCCGGGGAGAGATTCCCCGCCTTGACCTGGTGGCATTTGAGCGTGCTGTTCGCGATCGTCGTTCTGCAGAGAACGACCTTGAGCTTTTGGGGCTGGGCTCACCAGACGTTGCCCTTGTGCAGGGAGACAGCGATGGTTTTGTTCTCCGTGTGAAGACAGCATCCGGTGACGTGGTTGAGTTGGGACGCTGACGAGCGCTGAGTGCTGAGCGCCGACGCTCTACAGCTCCTGATCCAGGTCGGGCTGGCCGCGGCGTACCTGCTCCGCCTCGTCGGTGCGGCCGAGCTTCTCCAGCAGTGCCCCAAACTCCAGCGCAACACCGTCGGCCGCCTCCGTGCCGCGCGGCAGGTGGTCAACAACGGAGCGGTACACCGATACGGCCTCCTCGCCCCTGTCCTGACCGGCCAGGACCCTGGCCGCAAAGAGCTCGGCCATGGCCGCCGCACCCTCATCGCCGGAGGCGAGGAACCGGTCGGCGGCGGAGAGCGCAACCGGAACGGCCTCATCCACCCGGCCCAAAGCCTCAAGCGCCCGCGCCCGTGAGTCGGCGACGTCGGCGATGAGCCACTCGGCACCGTTCTCCTCGGCGAAGGCGGCGACCTCGTCCAGGTCGGTGAGACCGGACGCGTCCCCAAACCGGGCCTTCGCCTGCGCGCGACGGTGCAGGGCGGCGAGGCGCTGCTGGACGTGCTCACCGCGGGTGGCGGCCTCAACCGCCTCACTCAGCACCTCAACGGAGGTCTCGTGCCCCATCTGGAACAGCAGCTGCCCCAGGCTGATCCCGGCCTGCGCGGCCAGGACGGGAGCCTCCGCGTCGGTGGCGGCCTGGATGGCTCCGTCCCACAGATTCGCCGCGAGCCCAACCTCGCCGGAGCCCAGAGCGGCCTCGCCCCACCACCACAGCACCTCGGACACCACCGAGGCGTCAGCCGCGGCATCCTGGGCGGCCTGGTACGCGTCTTCCAGCGTCTCAACCGCGACCTCGTGCGCGCCAGCGCTCTCCTGGTACCGGCCAATGTCCATCAGAATGGCCAGTCGCACGGCCGGCTCTCCCGGCGGAACCTGGGCCAGCGCAAACTGCACCCTGGCGGCGGCCTCGTCGGCGCGACCGCACTCGGCGAGCAGCTGAGCCGACACCCGAGAGGTGTCGATGATGGCGTCGCGGTGGCCAATCGCCGTGGTGATCGCCATGAGCTCCTCGGCGTCCTCCAGGCCCTGGATCGGGTCGCCCGCGGCCAGGTGCAGCTGCATCCGCAGCCGCAGGGCCGGCAGCCGAAGGAACCGGGGGAGCTGCTCGTCGGACAGGATCGTGTTGACCTGATCGGTGGCGTCCTCCACCCGCTCGATGGCGATGAGGGCGTGCGCACGGAGGAAACTGATCACGGCCGTCGTCTCACGCGGCTCAACGGTGTCTGCCGCCAACGGCAGCGCCTCGGTCAGAGAGGTGATGGTCTGCTCCGTGACCTCGCCCTCGCGCAGCTCGATCTCGGCAATGCCAACCCGCAGGTCGGCGACGGTTTCGGCGTCAGCGTTGCGGCTGAGTGCGATGCTGAGCGCCTCCCTCAGGCGGGGAAGATCGGAACGCGTGCCCTGACCAAAAAGCAGAATGCCGAGGGAGGCCTCGCTGTCTGCTCGGCTGGCCCGGCCGGACTCGCGCAGTGCGGCGCCACGCAGAGCGATGAGTTCCTCCACCGCGTCAATCCGGGGCGTTTCCTCGCTGAGCAGTACCTGGATACGCAGGCCAAGCAGCGGGATGAGGCTCCCATCGTCCGGCAGCGCGGTGGCGCGCTCAGCGGCCTCCGACGCCTCGGTGATCGCCCCGACGGACATGGCCTCACGAGCGGCGAGCAGCCAGTCGGCGCGCGTGGTCCTGACCGGTCCCACACCGGTGTGCACCCGGCTCTGGAAGCTGTCGCTGTTGAGGGGAACGTCGTAGTGCTCCGAGGAGAGCGCACGAGCGCGCTGCAGAGACTGCTGGCGACGGGTGTTGCCGTTGCGTGCGTCAAAGGCGCTGGCCAGAACGTCGGCCTCGGCCCAGGCGCGGGTGGCGAGCGTCTCCGTGGTCCACGGGCCCTCGTGGTCACCCAGAACAGCGCGCAGCTCCGGGGTGTCCGCGCCGCGCACAACGGCGTCGGGGTGCCCGGCCCTGGCCACCGCGTCAAGCAGGACGGCAACGGCGGTCAGGGCGTACAGCCGTCCCGACTGGTTCAGCGGGTCGGCCGCAAGCATGCCGATATGGCGCTCAAGCATGGCCAGACCCCTGGCCTCGTTGCCGGTGATTGCACAGAACACCAGGTGGTTGGCAATGACGCCAACGTTGTCGCTGTCCTCCCGGCCGCGAACAGCGCGGTAGGAGCGCAGATGGGCGGTGCGCGCGTCGTCAAAGCGGCCGGCGCGCAGGTAGGGGATGAGCGCCTCCGACTCGCTGGTCTCCGGCTCGGCGCCGCAGCTCAGCCCGCCCTGAATGATCTCGTCGTAGATGGTGAGTGCGCGCTCGTGGTCACCGCTGAGCTCAAAGAACAGCGCGTCCTCGTTGCGAACGCAGGCGTCGCAGTGGCTGTACTCGTCCTCCGCGGCGAGCTCGCGCTCGTCACGGAGCCGGGCGGCGGCGGCCAGGTCGCCGCGCTGAATGGCGGTGAAGAACCGCGACTGCAGAACACCGGACGGGCTCGCCCCCGCGGCGCGGTAGCGCTCGGCCATGTCGGCGTGAATCGCGTCGACCTCGCTGAGCGGGAAATCGGAGTGGGCCATCAGCCGCGACGCCATCCACTTGTACTGGAACAGCAGGTCGTCGTTGCCGATCTGGGTGGGGAAACGGGCCGGGTCGCGGTCGTGCATCCCAACGGTCCAGCCGAACGACGCGATCATCGTTTCGGTGTCGCCGGTCATGTTGGCCGAGCTGGTCAGGCGCAGGCGGGCCTCGTAGGCAAGCTCCTCGTCGCCGGCCTCCTCGGCCAGGGCAACCGCCTCGTCGATGAGCGCACGCTCCTGTGGGCCATACGGCAGGGCCTCCGCCTGGTCAAAGAGTTCCCTGATCCGGTCCTGGTGCTCGCTCATGCGTGTGTGCCCTCCTCGCCGGTGTCACCGGTATCGCCGGTGGTCGGCGGTTCCTCCAGTGAGTTGATGGCGCTCAGTTCGTCGTCTGTTGTGCTGATGTCGTCCGCCCCGACGCTCAGCTGGACCAGGTCACCGATGGTGCTGTTCAGCATGACGCGGTCGCTGCGGCTGAGAGGCCGGTGCCCGGCGAGCATCGACTGCAGGTACAGCAGCCGCACGCTCCGGCCAAAGACCAGCTCGTCGCCCAGCTTGGACAGCCGCCGCACCAGCGGGGATGCCCAGTTCAGGCAGAGCTGAGCCTGGCTGTCCTCTGCGCTGCCTGCGGCTCCCTCAACGAGGGAATCAATCCGGCCGATCACTCCGCTCCACGGGCCGGGGGCAACGGTTCCGGCCTTGCCCCTGTTGATCCGGCGAATCACGGCGGGGTCTGACACAAACAGGGCAGGCACGTCGTCCGGCTGGAACAGGCGAACGGTGACACGGCAGTCGGTGTCCTCCAGTGCTGCCGCGGCGCGGGCCTCCAGCGCGGTTGTCGCGGGTCGGTCATCGAGCGGGGCCACGTCAAAGGAGTCAACAACGCCGCCGACGGTTGCCCGCTCAACGGTCACACCCTCGCGCACGAGCGGAAGCTTGCGCAGCAGCTCCTCCTCGTACACGTACCCGGCGTTGACCAGCGGGGCGTCCGCGTGGCTGACCGGTGCCAGCTGGCGGAACTCGTCGATGCTGGCGGCGTAGCGGATGTGCTCGCTCATGCCGAGCAACTGCTCAACGCTCATCTGCCCGTGCGAGGTGGTGACGGTCAGCAGCGGGATGATCAGGGCGGCGAGCTCGTCGTCGTGCACGGCGATGGCCTTGAGCGCCAGGTGGTGCACGGCCACAAACTCGGTGAGGCGGTGCGGGCGGGTGCGGGCCTGCAGCAGGATCCAGTTGCGCAGTGCGTCGGCGATCTGCTCGCGGGTGAACTCGAGCGAGGTGCCGCTGACCAGCTGCTCGCGGGAGGCGGTGGGGGTGAGGTCCTCGCTGTTGAGCACAACACGAACAAAAAACGCCCACTCCGGCAGTAGTTCGTCCACGCGGTCGCTGAGCAGCATGCCGCGCAGGTACACGGTGCTGGCCTGGCGTGACCCGGGCGGTGGAGCCGTGGGCAGGACAACGGCGACACCGCGGGAGCCGGTGCCGGGGATGCTGAGGCGGATGACGTCGATGGGGGCGCGGCCGATCAGGTCACGACCAAAGCTGGCCAGTTCCGCGTCGCTGGCGTCCTCCCTGGCAAAAACGGGGTCGCGGTTGATGCGGGTGCGGCTGCCGTCCGGGGCGCTGATGGTGATCGCGACGGGAAGGTATTCGCCGTACTGGGTGGCCAGCCGGGTGACACCGGCGCGGTGGGCAAGAGCGGAGTCCTCGGGGCGCGGCAGCAGGCGGATCTCGCTTCCGATCGCCACGTCGGCGTCCTCGGGTAGTTCGGTGATGCTGAAGCTGCCGGTGATGGAGCCCACCCACTCGATGGGCGGGTGGCCGTTGGCTGAGCGGGAGCGGACCACAATGCGGTCACTGATCAGGAAGCAGCTGAGCAGTCCGATGCCGAAGCGGCCGAGGAAGCCGTCCGCGCCGGGGGAGTACAGCTCACCCGACTTGGAGCTGCGGCCCACGGTGGCCAGCAGCTCGGCCGCCTCCTCTGCGCTCAGGCCAACTCCGTTGTCTGTGATGACCAGCTCGCCGCCGTCCTCTGACGGTGTGATCCGCACCTCGGTGGTGGGGGCGCTGGGGTCGATCCGGTGCCGGGCGTTGCCGGCGTCAACGGCGTTCTGCAACAGCTCGCGCAGGTACACCGCTGGGGTGGAGTAGATGTGTCGGCTCAGCAGGTTGATGACCCCACCCAGGTCGACGTGAAATGGCCGGGACTCGGCGCTGTCGGCGGACGGGTTTGTGGGGGACACGGGGGCCTTTCTGCTGAGCGTGCGACCCCGCAGTGGCTGGGGCGCCTCCCCCATCCTAGGGATGCCTGCGGGCTTGTGGGCTCGGGCGGCCCCCAGCTGAGCGTGGATACCCTGGGCCTATGCCGCTTGTGTACGGATCAATCGCCCCCTCCTGGGCCGGACGGTGAGCCAGGACCGTCGCGGCTTCACCCCGGTTGAGCAGCGCATTGACGGGGTGGCTCGTCGCTTTCTTGACCGGCCGGGACAGCTCTCACCGCCCGGTCGCTGGCGGCGGTTCTGGGTTGAGTTCCTTGTTTTTGGGGCCAAGCAGGCCTGGGCGTGCATTTTTGGCGCACTGATGTTGGTGGCGATTGTGGCCGCCAGGCTCTGGTACCCGGATGATGCCGTGCTGGCCCGCAATGATGCGCTCACGATTGCGGCGGTCACCATCCAGATCCTCATGCTGGTGTTCCGGCTGGAGTCGCTGAGGGAGCTGCGCGTCATTGTGCTGTTCCATGTGGTCGGCACGGTGATGGAGCTGTTTAAGACGGATGTGGGGTCGTGGGCCTACGCAGCCGACGGCGTGCTGCGCATTGGTGCCGTTCCGCTGTTCACCGGCTTCATGTACGCGGCGGTCGGGTCGTACATGGTCCGGGTGTTCCGGTTGTTTGACCTGCGCTTTGATCGGTATCCGCGACGCTGGATGACGGCGATTGTGGCGGCGCTGATCTACGTCAACTTCTTTAGCCATCACTATGTGTGGGATGCCCGTTGGGTGCTGACCCTGCTGGTTCTGTTGCTCTGGGGGCGCTGCGTGATGCACGCGCGGGTGTTCAGGGCGACGGTGCGGATGCCGATTGTTGTGGCGTTTGTCCTTGTGGCCCTGTTCATCTGGTTTGCCGAGAACATCGGGACCTGGGCCGGGGCGTGGCTGTATCCGGCGCAGCTGGACGGCTGGCACCCGGTGAGTGTGACCAAGCTGTTGGCGTGGTTCCTGCTGATGATCATCTCGGTTGTGCTGGTGACGTGGGTGTATCCGCCCCAGCCGCCGAGTGGCAGGGCAATCACCGGCGAAAGCCGCGGTGACCGACACGCCTAGATTACTTTGTCCTGACATGTCTTGACAGTGTGACCCGGTTCAGTTCACACTGAACTAGAACGATCTAGTTCAACCGAATCTGGATCGCCCCCCATCCCGACACCGTCGTCCCGAGGAGCATCATGGCTGCACACTCTCCCGTCCGTCTTGGCCTGATCGGCTCCGGCTGGATCGGTGCCTTCCACGCCGAAAGCATCGTCCGCCGCGTCAACGGAGCCGAGCTCGCCGCCGTTGTTGACCCGTTCCCCGAGGCCGCCGCCCGCGTCGCCGAACCGCTTGGCGTGACAACCACGTACACCGACGTCGCCGATCTGCTCGCTGACGACAGCATCGACGGCGTCATCGTCTCGTCCCCCGCCCGCACCCACACCGACATCGTTGTGGCCGCCGCTGCCGCGGGCAAGGCGGTGTTTGTTGAGAAGCCGATGGCACTCACCCTGGAGGACGCCGACCGGGCCATCGCCGCCGCGCGCTCGGCCGGTGTTGTTCTGCAGACGGGCTTCAACCGCCGCATCAGCACCGACTTCGCCGCCGCCAAAAAGCTGATTAGCGACGGCGCCATCGGCACTCCCCAGCTGCTTCGCTCCCTGACCCGCGACCCTGGCCTGGCCAACCCCGCCGCCGTGAAGCCGTGGGTGGTGTTCACCGAGACGCTCATCCACGACTTCGACACCCTCAACTGGTTTAACGCCGGAGCGCGCCCGGTCAGTGTGTACGCCGTCGCCGACGCCCTGGTCGCGCCCGATTACAAGGACCGCGGGCTGCTGGACACCGCCGTTGTCACTATCCGCTACGACAACGGGGCCATCGCCACCGCCGAGGCCAACTTCTCCGCCGCCTACGGCTATGACGTTCGCGGTGAGGTCTTCGGTTCCGCCGGAATGGTGACCGTGGGTGATTCCCGCACCAGCAGCGTCCGCCATTACACCTCCGCCGGTGCCCAGGCCGACACCACCCGACTCAACATCGACCTGTTCGCTCAGGCCTACACCGACGAGCTGGCCGCCTTTGTTCAGGCCATCCGTGGTGAGGCGCAGGAGGTCGCCGGGGGAGAAGACGCCCGCGCCGCCCTTGTCATCGCTCTGGCCAGCATCGAGTCGTACCGCAGCGGAGCGGCCGTGACACTCGACGCCGACGGCCAGATCGTGCCGACCGCTGCAACGCCGGGTGACCGGTCATGACCGGCGTGCCGGGCCAGGCCGGACAGCCGGGCCAGGCGGGACAGCCGGGCCACGGGGTACAGCCGGGCCACGCGGTACAGGCGGGACAGCCGGGCCACGCTGGCACAACCGCGCCGCTGAGCCTGGCGGTCTGCGCCCAGATGGTGTTCACGGACCTGCCGCTGGCCACGCGGGTTGCGACCCTGCACGACCTCGGTTTTCAGGTGGAGATCTGGGACTGGTCGCAGGCCAACCTGGCGGAGCTGGCGGCAACCGGTGCGCAGTTCTCGTCGATGACCGGATATCTGACCGGTGAACTCATTGATCCGGCCGGCGCGGACGAGCTGCTGCGCACGGCTGAGCTCTCGCTCGCGGCCGCGGAGCAGATCAATTCCCCGCGGCTCAACCTGCACGGCACCGGCCTTGACCCGAACGGGCTTCCGCTCCAGCCCTGCGACAGCGTGAGCGGTTCCGACTGGATCGCAGCCGTCCGCACCCTGGAGCGGGTGGCGGCGCTGGGGGAGCGGCACAACCGCGTGTTCACACTGGAGAACCTGAACACAGCGGTTGACCACCCCGGCACCCCCTTCGCCAGGGCGGCCGACACCATTGCTCTGGTTGAGGACGTCGGCAGCCCCCACCTGCGGCTCAACCTTGACCTGTATCACGCGCAGATCGGCGAGGGAAACCTGATCTCCCTGCTGGAACAGGCTGGCCCGCTGATCGGTGAAATCCAGGTCGCTGACGTGCCTGGCCGCTGCGAACCGGGGACGGGCGAGATCAACTATCCGGCCATTCGGGCGGCGCTTGACCGTCTCGGCTATGACGGGGTTGTGGCGCTGGAGGCGTGGGCGTCGGGAGACTCGCTCAGCGCGGTCACGGCATTCAGGAACGCGTTCACGGTCGCGGCGTAGGCGACCAACGCCCGCCGAGACCGGACGCCGTTCTGCTGAGTCCTCGCGGCCTCGTCGCTCCCAGCTGATGGTGCCTAACCCGCGCTGTCGGCCAGCATCCGCTCGGACTCGTCCCACAGGGCACGCGCCAACTCGGCGTCGTAGCCCTGTGGGTTGCGTTTGGCCGTGCGGCGCTTGGCAAAGTACTCACCCGTCGGGTAATCAACGCCGGGGGCGCCCTCCGCCAGATGCACAAGCGTTGCCGCCCCGCGCTCCGGCGAGGTCAGGAACAGGTGCCGGAGTGGGGTCTGGTAGATCAGGTACATCGGCGAGGACCGGTCGCTGGAGAAACCGGTCGCAATGACACCGGGGTGGAACGCGGTTGAGGTCACGCCCTGCGCACGGTAGCGGCGGTCCAGCTCCGTGGTGAACAGGATCTGCGCCAGTTTGGCATCCCCGTACGCCTTCTGCGCCGAGTGGGAGCGGGTCGCATTGAGATCGGTCAGGTTGATGTGCCCGAACAACCGATTGGCGACGCTTGAGGTGTTGATGACCGTTCCGCCCGAGGCGATGAGCCGGTCCAACAGCAGTTGGGTGAGCAGGAACGGGGCCAGGTAGTTGACCTGGAAGGTCATCTCATTGCCGTCAATTGTCGCCTGGCGGTCGCGGCCAAAGATGCCACCGGCATTGTTGGCGAGCACATCAATGCGGGGGTAGGCGGCGAGCAGCTCAGCGGCCAGGCGGCGGACGGAGTCGAGGCTGGCAAAGTCGGCGGTGAACCAGTCGGCACCGATCTCTGTGGCCACGCGCTGGGTTTTCTCGGGCGAGCGGCCAACAACCACAACCGTGTGGCCCCGGCGGCTCAACTGTCTGGCTGCGCTCGCTCCGATCCCGTCGCTTGCTCCGGTGATGACGATGACCTTGCTGCCCATGACTGCCTCCGCTGGGTTGACCGTGTGTCTGTGTAGCCTGGCACGGTTTTCCTTCCGGGAGCTGTGCCGGAGGGACGCCGGTGCGTGCCAGACTCGGAGCATGCTGGATGCTGGCGCCCCGACACCACCCCCGTCTCTGACTCAGCCAGAGAAGACGGAGTGGGGTGCGCAGGACCGGATCTACCGTCGCTTTGAGGTGGACCGGCTGATCGTCCCGGTGACTCCCCTCGCTCGGGGTGGCGTCGCTGGGGGGAGGGCCGCCGGCACTGCGGATGCGGCAGACGAAGCGAACACGCAGAACACCTGGGACCGGCTGACCGACGACCTGCTGCACTGGCGTGTGAAGACCCGCAGCGGTTTTACCGTGCTGCCCGGCACCGGCACCGGCACCGGCACAAATGCCGATGCCAGCGGTGTCGCCGTTCGGGTCGGAGCACGGCCGATCATCCGTGCGGGCGCACTGGGCATTCGAGTGCACGAACCGGTTGAGGTGGTTGCGGTTGTGCGCACCCCGACTCGGGTCGGCTTTGCCTATCGCACACTGCCGGGTCACCCCGTGCGCGGGGAGGAAGCGTTCATCCTGCACCGCAACAGCACAGGGATCACTCTGACCATTCGCTCGCTCACCCGACCGGCCGCGTCGGGAATGTGGCGGGCGCTGTTCCCCCTGCTTCGGGTTGCGCAGGTGGTGGCACGGTTCCGCTACCTGAGGTCGCTGCGCTAGCCGCCCGTCCTCGGCAGAGGCCGCCCGTCCTCGTTACATGTCGCCCACCCTCGTTGACCACCGCCAGCTCTAGCCGCGAGACACAACGGCAACGGCCGTCACAACAGAGCTCACGGCGACGGCCGCCATCGTCCTGGTGACCGCCTCTGAGGCACCGGCCGCGCCCCAGTCGCCGTGCTCCAGTTCGGCTGCTCTGCTCGCGACCTTCCCGCTCCACGGGATCTCCCTGTGGAAGGTGGGTAGCTGATCGCTCGCCGACACCAGGGCAATCAGCGCGGCGGTGCGGGTGTCGGGCTCCACCCCATCAACAAGCACGGCGCGCACCCGCTCGACCAGCGCTGCCCGGCGATCGGGGGAGCCAAGCGAGAGCTTTTCAGTCGGGATGAACCCGAGGGCCTTACCCGCGGTCCGGACGATCTCACCACGCTGCACGAGCCGGTCAAGCACGGGACCGCGCAGCCGGGGACCAACCGCGGCGAGCAGGGTCTGCACGGCACGGGGTGTGCCATCCAGGTAATCCCACGCCGAGTGCAGCAGCTCGTCCGACGGTCTCGCGCCGTCAACCGTCTGGGCCACCGTGCCGCGCAGGCCCGCCCGCTCAACGGTGACGCTGTTGGCCAGCGTCAGGTCGGTGAGTACGGCACCACCCAGGACGTAGAACAGGATGTTCTCGCCAGCGATGGAGCCGGAGTCCGGTTTGAACAGCAACAGGAGCAGGTCCTCAACAACCAGCGGCTCGCCCAGACCGTCACTCGGGCCTGCAACCGAGCCGGACCCGGCTCGTGATTCTGCGTTGCTCTGATCGGTTGGATTGTGGGCGGCAGGGGACACGGGGCACCTCATCGTCGTGGAGCGGACTGGGGGTGGGGGTCGGATTGGGGGAACGCTATCACGCTCATCTCCGGACACTGCCGGGGTTGCGGTGACCGCGCGCTCTCAATTGACGGACCAACAGGATGACCTCGGCCCTGAACGGCGACACTGCTAATCGGTCCGGCTAGTCTGAGGCTCGTGCCCCCTCATCCCTCGGCTCCAGCAGAGCAGCCAGCCACACCCGCTGCGACGTCCGCACAGGCTGGGGCTGTTCCCGGTGCTGCGTCCCGGATGGCTGCCCCGTCAATTGCTCTCGCCCGTCGAGGCGTCTCCCTGGCCCGGGTCCTGATCGGGGCCAGCGTCATCGCGGTGATCGGCTACACCTACGGCCTGAGCGTCGCGGCGGGGGAGGCCAACCCTTTCAACTACTTCGGCTACTTCACCAACCAGACCAGCACGCTGATGGCGCTCATCCTGATCGGAACGGGCGTGGTCGGTCTGTGCGGTCGCCGCTCACCCGCGTGGCTGACGCTGGCCCGCGCCGTGGCAACGTCCTGCATGGTCATCGTTGGTGTCATCTACAACGTGCTTGTTCCCGGCACCGGCTCGGCTCCGCTCTGGGTGAGCGTGATCCTGCACATTCTGTTCCCGGCATATGTCCTGCTCGACTGGTTCCTTGTGGGTGACCGGCCCGCGCTGAGCTGGCGGCAGCTGTGGCTGGTGGCGCCGTTCCCGCTGCTCTGGCTCGCGGTTGTTCTGCTGCGCGGAAGCACCGACGGCTGGGTTCCCTACGGATTCCTGCTGCCGGAGAATGGGCCCGTGTCGCTGGTGCTGCACGTCGCCGGGTTGCTTGGTGCACTGGGTGCGGCAGGTGCGCTGGTGTGGGGAGGAAGCCGGGGACGGGGTATTCGGAAGCTCAACGGTCCACACGCTCGGGCGCTCGGGCGTTGAGACTGCGGGTGCTCGGGCGATAAAGCCTCGGGCCTTGAGATGACGAGGCGATCACCCGTCGGGGCGCTCACGAGCCCAGGCGATCGCACCGTAAAACGCTCAGCGCACGTCCGCGGCACAGCGAGTATTCGCGGCGGGGACGGTCCCGTCAACGAAGTAGCGGGTGGCGACCTCGCTTGCGCACGTTGACTGGCCGTAGGTGGCGCCGTGCCCCTCTCCGATGACCGTGACAAGCGTTGCGTTGCCCAGCTCGTCAACAAAGTGCCGCGCCCCCAGATACGGGGTCGCAGGGTCGCCCGTGACAGCAAAAACGAGGATCTCGGACGAGTCAGAGTAGGACACCTCCGGATCGATCACCGGCTGGTTCCCGCAGTCCTGGCCGTCCCTGCCCTGCTCGATGGCGCAGATCACGGCGTCATTCATGCTGGTGTCAACGGTGGAGTCCTCACCGGCGATGGCAGCGAGCGCATCACGGTCGCCGGCGAGGACACCGGTCAGTGTCTCGGCGATGTCCGGCCAGGTTGATCGGTCCCCGTACAGGGCCGAGTCGAGGTAGAGATTGATGCTGTCGCCATCCACCCGGGAGTTCTGGTCGATGGTGACCGGGTGCTTGTCCAGGTCATCGCTCGCCCGGTCGAGCGCCGCATAGGCATCATTCAGCGAGCCAGACACCGGACACGGGCCAAGCTCGCCGGCCAGGCAGGCGCGGAGGAACCGATCCTTTGACTCGGACATCGCCTCCTCCTGCTCGTCCAGGCCGTCGAGCGAGTAGTCGTCAGCGGTTGTTGTGCCGTCAAGGACCATTGCCCCGACCTCTGTCGGGAACAGGGTCGCGTAAATGGCGCCAAGGTAGGTGCCGTAGGAGTAGCCGAGGTAGTTCATGCGGTCCCCGCCGAGGACGATGCGCAGGTACTCCATGTCGTGTGCGACGGCCGTGCTTGAGGCGTGCTGGGCAAGAAGCTCCGTCGCCTCGCACCCGTGTGAGGTGTACTCCGTGCACTCAAGAGGGTCGGCTCCGCTGAGCGGCCCGGCGACGCCGCGTGGGTCAAAACCGATCAGGCTGTAGCTGTCAAGCAGTTCCGCCGTGCTGGGGTCAACGGCCATGCCGAGCGCCGTCTCCGTGCCTGAGCCGCCGGGGCCGCCGGGGTTCAGGACGATGCTGCCGAGGGGGTCATCGCCGGTTGCCCCCACCCGGAGGAGGGGAATGTGGGTGGTGGCGGTGTCCTCGGTGAACCAGTCAACCGGGACCGTCATCAGGGCGCAGTCCAGGTCAAGCGGCTCACCGGCCTCCTCCTCAAGCTCGGCACCGGCGTTGGCCTCGTCCTCAATGCCGGCGTCGGCCAGGTCACCCTCGCCAAAAACCTCGTCGGCCAGGTCGCACTCGGTCCAGTTGAGTGTTGACCCGTTGGCCGTGACCCAATCACTGATGCGCGTGTCGCTCGCCGACGGCGACAGATCGGCATCGATGGTCTGGTTCTTGGGCGTGCAGGCGGTCAGGAGGGCGACAGCCGCAACACTTGCCAGTGCCAGTCGCAAACGGGAGGTCACGCTACTCATGAGGTGTCTGGCTTTCGTCTCGCGCCCGGTTGTGGTCACCGGGCCAGGTGCTGACCGTTGGCGTCGGACGCCGACGGCTGTTGTTCTGATTCTCGTCAAAATACGGAAGAACCGGCCGACCCGCACCCGGTGGTGGGGAAAGTTCACTCCATCTTTCACCCTGCGGCCTGGGCGCGGAGAGCCGGACCGGTGAACCGGCGGGCGAACCGGCGCACAGACAACCGAACCGGCGCACAGACAACCGAACCGGCGAACCGGGGCACGGGCAGCTGAACCGGCGCACGGTCGGACTCAAGAACCGGCGGTCCCACAGACCGGCTCAGCGTGCAAAAACACACCGCCTCTGCCCGGCGAGGCAATCTCTCCAGAGATTGCCGCACCAGACAGAGACGGTGTGCGCGAGCCCTACGCCCCTGTTCGGGCGGAGCGGCGTCGGTAGAGCAACGCGGCACCGACGATGAGGAGGACCAGTGCGCCAAGGACCGCACCGCCGACCGCGGCCCCTCCGGTGGACGCCAACCCTGCTGCGTCCGGGGAACCATCCGACGGGGGTGTTTCGCTCGGGCCGGGGTCGGTTGCCGTCGGTGTCGCTGACGGCTCAGGACTGACCGGAGTGTCCGTCGCGGCAGGGGCCGGCTGGACCTCAATCGTCACCGAGTGCTCAACGTCACCGATCGTCGCGGTGATCACGTGCGGGCTCGCGGTGGGGAACGTGACCGTCAGACCATCAACAACGTCGGTTGGCACATCACTGGTCAGCACAACGTCTGCCGGATCAACCTCAACGGTGTTCTCTGCGCTATCGCGCCCGCTCACGGAGAACTCGACCGAACCACCCTGCGTCACGGTGGACGACGACGGGGTCAGTGTGATCGTGTCCAGGGGGCCAGCGGTGACGGTGAGTTCAGCGGTCGCCGTGGCGTCGTCAAACTCCGCCGTCACTGTGCGCTCGCCCGCGACGGTGGCCACAAGCGTGTTGCCGTCGATCACGTCGGTGTCCTCTGACGATGTGAAGCCTGCCTCAGTGGTGGCATCAACCGTCTCGCCAAATGCTCCGTTAGCCGTTGCGGTCAGGGTGACGGTGTCTCCTGACTCCGCCGTTGCCGCCGAGAGGTCAAGGCTCAGGGTGCGCCGCTCCCAGATCGCGTACGCGGTCACGTCCGTGCCCGCCGCCACAGACGCGAGGTCGGTGTCAACCGTGATGGAATCTCCTGAGCCGTCGGCTCGGGTGTTCCACTCCGTGATGACCCAGCCCGCAGCCGACGGATCGGGCACCTCGCTCAGACGCTCCGCCTCCACAACCTGGCTGTCGGGCTCGCCCGCGTCCGGCCAGTTCTCATCCCAGGTCACGACGTAGCGAGGGGAGACCTGAATGTCGGTGAACGCAGAGACGCCGGCCACCGTTGCTGTCACGCGCCGCTCACCGGAGGTGGGGAACGTCACCGTTGTGCCGTCAACATCGTCTGTGTCGCGATCGCTGCTGATCTGGACGTCGGCGCTGTTCACGGGGAGGGGATCCCCGGCGGCGTTGGCACCGGAGAGAGTGAGGGTCACGGAGTCGCCCTGCGCAACCTCCGTCGCCGACGGCGTCACCGTCAGCGATGCCAGCGTTCTGTCCGGGGCCGTGGTCAGCGATGAGGTCGCGGGGACGCTCTCGCCCGAGGCGTTGATCGCGGCAACCTCAACGGCGTAGCGCGTGTTCGGTGAGAGCCCACTCAGCGATGCGGTCGTGATGTTTTCCGGAATGGTGCCTTCGACGCTCACCCACTCGTCCGAGCCCTCCGCCCGGTAGCGCACCGCGTACGAGGTCACCGGCGAGGCACCAACATAACTGGGTGCTGACCAGGTCACCGTTCCCGCTGTTGTGGGCGACTCGGTGCCCGTGCTGGCCGAGGCATCCGCCGGGGCATCGGGAACATCCTGATAGGTGAAGGCGTCGGGCAGAAGGGTGGTCCGTCCGTTGGCGGTCACGGTGACGTCCACGGTTCCCGCGGTGCCAGCCGGGGTCGTGGCGGTGATCGTTGTATCGCCGTGGCGTTCAGTGTCGGCTGCGCGAGCGCTACCCAGAGAGACACTGATGTTCTCTGGGATCGGGTCAACGCTGATGGGTGAACTCGCAATACCAAGCTGGGGAGCATCGGCACCGAGAGACCGGTCGTAGTTGTACCCCCACGCGTAGGCCGAGCCGTCGGCGGCGCGAGCAAGCGCCCGAGAGGAGCCCAAGCTCAGGTCAGTGATTTTTTTGCCCTCCATGGGGGTGCCGATCGTGCGGACAGCCTGAAGTGCCCTGACACGGCTCGTGTGGCCAACACCAAGCTGACCGGCCGTGTTCACTCCCCAGGTGTAGACCTTTCCGTCTGAGTCCAGCGCCGCAGAGCTTGTGTGAACTGCGCGCACCGTGGTGAATTTTTTGCCTTCGAGGGGTGAGCCGGTCACCGCCACGGGAGTGGGGCGAGCAACAAGCGCGACATTGCCAGAGAAATTGACGCCGGCTTGGTCGTCCGAGTTGTTCCCCCAGGCAAACAGCTGTCCATCTGAGGTCACCGCGAGGGTGTGTTCCATTCCAAGCGCCACCTGGGCGACCTTTTTGCCCTCCATCGCCGTGCCGGCAGTTGTGACAGCGACGGGTATCGGGGCGTTGGCTGTTGTGCTGTTCCCGAGCGCGCCCATCCGGTTGAATCCCCAGGTGTAGACCTTGCCCTCGCTGTCGATGGCAGCGGAGTGCATCTCCCCCGCCGCAACGCTCACAATTCTTTTGCCCTCCATCGGGGTGCCCGCTGTTATCACGGCCTGTGGGGTATTAACAATCCGTGATTCCGGTGGCATTCCTAACTGGTTGAGCATGTTGCTTCCCCAGCCATAAACGACTCCGTCAGAGTCCACAGCAAGGGAGTAGAAGACGCCAGCCGAAACCTGAACGATCCGTTTCCCCTCCATCGGGGTGCCCGCTGTGGGGACCGCAATGGGGGTGAGGACGTTCTCGGGTTGGCCAGCGAGGAGGGTCTCTCCCCAGGTGTACACGCGGCCGTCCTCGTCGAGTGCGAGCGAGTGCTGGCGGGCGACCGAGATTTGCTTGATCGTCTTCCCCTCAAGCGCGGTGCCCGAGATAGTGACGGGGGTGAAGGACAGAGCAACATCAGTTGTTCCGTTTCCCAGCCCTCCCCGGTTGTTTGACCCCCAACCGTAAAGGACACCGTCTGTGGCCAGTCCAATACTGCTTGTGCCGTTGTTGGCGGCGGTGATCATCGAGGTCCACGACGTTTTAAAGCCGCTCCCGGAGACCATGAGGCTGGTGCCACCGGCCGTTGGACCCTTTGATGGTGACACCGACGACACAACACTCGGGGGGAGCGCGGTCGGCTCGGCGGCGAGGGCCGGTGCCGTCGGGACGACCAGGGCGGTCACGACGGCGACCGCTCCCAGGGCGAGGGCGCGCGAGCGGTACATCAGAGTCGGACGGGGGTGTCGCCGAGGCGGAGTGAGCCGGGGGATAGTCATCGGAGTCCTTTGAGTGGGGGCACGGGAGGGTGGCCCGGCCACGCGCGAGACGCTGACCACTGTCGGACGGTGCCGCGTGGCTCACGGCGGGATGGTGGTGGCACACCACATCGCGGACTGCGACGGGTACAGGGCTCGTTGGCCACCACAACCCCTGACATGTTCAGGCGAGCACAACGTATCAACGCGGTCACCGTATGGACGCGGCGGAGTGCGAGGTGTGCGCGTTTTGCGTGTGATGCTGCGCAGATTGCGCCTGCGCCTGCGCCTGTGCCTGTGCCTGTGCCTGTGCCTGTGCCTGTGCCTGCGCCTGTGCCTGTGCCTGTGCCTGTGCCTGTGCCTGTGCCTGTGCCTGTGCCTGCGCCGGTGCCTCGTGTGCGTGTGCCTCGCGCCGTGTGCGTGTGCGTGTGCAGCGCGACGGATGCGATGTGGTGACAGGCCACAGGGCACACATGACAGTGACCCCCACCCCTGCGCCCGGAGTGGGGGCCACTGCGTCTAACGTGCCGGTCGGGGAACCCCGGAGGCCGGCACAGGTGTGTGAGCTAGGACTTTGCCGACTCCTCCGCGGCTCTGACCTCCTCAACCAGGGCGGAGCTTGCGCCGATCTGCTCCAGCTCGTGGGCCAGCTCCTCCAGCTCGGCACCACCGGCCATCTGGGCGGTGAGCTCGTCGAGGGTGATCTCCTCCTTCTCGTAGTAACCGATGCTCTTGCCGCGCTTGAGCAGCAGGAACCGGTCGCCAACGGGGAAGGCGTGGTGCGGGTTGTGGGTGATGAAGATGACACCGAGTCCACGGTCACGCGCCCGCAGGATGTAACGGAGCACAACACCCGACTGCTTCACACCGAGGGCAGCGGTCGGCTCGTCAAGGATGAGCGCCTTGGCTCCGAAGTACACGGCGCGGGCAATGGCCACACACTGGCGCTCGCCGCCGGAGAGCTGGCCGATCGGCTGGTCAACATCGCGCAGGTCGATGCCCATTTCCAGCAGCTCCTTCTTGGTGATGTCGCGCATGCGCTGAACATCAAGGCGCTTGAACGGCCCCCAGCCGACGGTGAGCTCCGAACCGAGGAAGAAGTTGCGCCAGATCGGCATCAGCGGAACAACGGCCAGGTCCTGGTAGACGGCGGCAATGCCGCGGTCGAGGGCATCACGCGGGGAGGACAGTGTGACACTCTCACCCATGATCTGGAAGACGCCGTCGCTGTGCTGGTGCCGCCCGGCGATGATCTTGATCAGGGTTGACTTGCCCGCACCGTTGTCGCCGAGCACGCAGGTCACGCGTCCGGCGTCCACGTCCATGTCCACGCCACTGAGGGCGAGGATGTTGCCGTAGCGCTTACCCACGTCTCGCAGGCTGATCAGGCGGGGACCGCCGGTAATGTCTTCGGCTGCGTCCATCGGAATGGCGCCGGTTGCCGCTGAAATGTTTGACATCACTTCTTCTCCGTCCGGTTCTTGACGATCAGGTTGATGACGGTCGCAAGGAGCAGCATCAGGCCAAGGAAGAACTTGAACCAGTCCGGGTTCCACTGGGCGTAGACGATGCCCTTGTTGGCCATGCCGAAGATGAATGCGCCAATGGCTCCACCGATGGCGGAACCGTATCCACCGGTCAGGAGACAGCCACCGATGACCGCGGCGATGATGTACAGGAACTCGTTACCGATTCCCTCACCCGACTGCACGGTGTTGAACGCAAACAGGTTGTGCATTCCGGCGATCCAGGCGCAGAGGCCCACGCCCATGAACAGGCCGATCTTGGTCTGCGTGACGGGCACACCCACGGCGCGGGCGGCGTTGTCGTCCCCGCCGACGGCGAAGATCCAGTTGCCCACCTTGGTGCGCATGAGGATGAAGGTGGCGATGATGACCAGCGCGATCCAGATGAACACGGTGATCTTCACCTTGATGCCAAACAGCGGGATGTCGGAGGCGAAGATCGCCTTCGCCGCGGCGAAGCCGTCAAGGTCGGCGATGGGCGGGGAGGAGACGCCGCCACCGATGAGCCGGGTCAGGCCCAGGTTGAGGCCGGTCAGCATGAGGAACGTCGCCAGGGTGACGATGAAGCTGGGCAGCTTGGTGACGATGAGCAGCCAGCCGTTGATGAAGCCGATACCGAGCGCAAACACCAGGCTGACGATGACACCAACCCACACGTTGGTGGAGAAGTACCAGCTGAACAGTGACGCGGTCAGCGATGAGGTGATGACGGCGACACCGGTCGACAGGTCAAATTCGCCTCCGATCATCAGCAGCGAGACGCCGACCGCCATGATGCCGATGGTTGAGGCACCGTAGAGCACGGTGGCGATGGAGTCGGGCTGGACAAAGGTGGGCGCGACGGCGGCAAAGAAGATGAAGACGGCGATGGCGCCAACAACGGCACCCATCTCGGGGCGGCCGAGGAGCGTGGAGATGATGCTCCGTCGGCCGATGCGTTCATCACGCACCGGGGCACTGGGCGCAACAGTTGAGGACATAGCTAAACCTTTTTCAGGATCACTAAACACGGGTGGGGTGGCGGTGCGGCGTCGCCCCAGGGGTGGGGTGGGGGCGGGGCCGGTTGCGGGTCAAC
>JBQELM010000003.1:0-2044 GCA_052103915.1 Mycetocola sp.
GGACCTCACCGGAACTCACCCGTCCGTCTCCCTTGGTCAGGTGACCTGGACGCCCGCCGACGCCGGTGAGCCCGAGCCCGAGCCGGAGCCGGAACCGGAACCAGAGCTCACGCTGCCCCCGCTGTACGCCTACGCCCTTGACGCCAGCGGACCGTCGGCGATGAGCCCCGTTGCGCTGTCGGCCGTCGCCGACGACGAGCTTCCGACCGTCGCCGCACAGGAGGACGCCGGAGACGGTTACGCCGGACAGATCAGGGCGGCGGGGTTGAGCTCACGGTCGGAGGACAGCACATCAACCGCGCACATCGCTGACCTCTCGCTGTATCCCGGGACTGCACTGGAGGTGGCACTTGTTGACGTTGAGGTCGTTGTGGGAGAGGACGGGGCCACGATGACAACGGGTGGCGGAACCGTTGCGGGCCACGCCATCACGCCGGGTGAGGTCGCCGCAAACACCGTCCTCACCCTGCCGGATCGGACCGCCAGCTTTGTGCTGAACGAGCAGAGCGTGAGCGAGGACCTGCTGCGCGTGGTTGGTGTCAGTTTTGCCGACAGTGCCGGGCTGGGGGCCACTATCTCCGCCGCGGTTGTCACATCGGTTGCTCCGGACCAGACGGAGACCCCCGTGGAGCCGGTGCCTGAGCCTCAGCCGGGTGGAGGAGAGGATCCCGACGCGGGCGGTTCCGGTCCCGGAACCGGTCAGGGGTCGGGCGCCATTGACCGGGACGGTGCCGGAGCTGTTGCTCCCGGCAGCGGATCGGATGGGACGACGAACACCACGACGACCCCAGCGGCGGCTGGCGGACTCGCCACCACCGGTGTGAACGGAGCGCCCATCGCAGTGACGGTGGCCGTTCTCCTGCTGGTCGGAGGAGGAATCCTGAGCCGTCGTCGCTGGTGGCCCGGAGCCCGCAGCGGCTCAGCGGAGGGCTAGCCGGCGGAACGCTGAGTGGCGGGGAGGGGCGTGCCGTCCCTCCCCGCCACTCAGTGTGAGCGCTGCGCTGTGGTGCTGCGCTCGCGCGCCGCGGGCGCAGCAAGCCCCGACAGCACGATGAGGGCAAGGACAACGATCAGTGCGTTCAGAATGCCAACGTGCTCGCCCAGGATGCCAATACCCGGAGGGCCAACAAGGAAGGCCACGTAGCCGATGATCGACACCGCGCCAACGCGTGCAGCAGAGTCGCCGGGACCGTCGGCCGCAGCGGAGATGCCAAGCGGGAAGCCAAGCGAGGCACCCAGGCCCCACAGCACCGTTCCGGTGATGAACAGGGCAGGGGCGTCCGTGAAGATGAACAGGCTGAGCCCGACGACCGCGAACACCGCGGAGACGCGAAGAACGGGAACCCGGGTGAAGCGGTCAACCAGCGGCCCGCCCAGCAGGCGGCCCACAAACATCGCCCCAACAAAAACAGCGAAGACGGCGGCACCAGCGGCATCGTCCTGGCCATGACCGTCAACAACGGCGATGGCCAGCCAGTCGTTGGCGCTTCCCTCAGCGAAGGCCATGCCCAGCATGATGACACCGATCAGCAGCAGTGAGGGGTCCCGCCACACGGCGAGGCGCTCGCCGATGCTGCGCCGCTCGGAGCGTGGTGTTTCAGCGTCGGTCGGTGGCTGCTGCTCTCCGCCGGAAGCCGCAGCGAGGGTGGCGTCACCGTGCTCGGCAGCGGGTGTGGGCACCACGGGGATCTCGGAGGTGTGAGCCGAGGCATCAATGGGGGAGACGCCCGTTGCGGTGAACTCGGTGCCGTCCCGGCGAAGGACCGAGTCGGTGACGGGAACAAATCGAACGGTTGCCAGCGTGATGGCGAGCAGGGCCGCAGCGATGATGAGCAGGTGGACCGGCGCACTCAGCGTGAGGAGGGCAGCGAGTGAACCGAGAGCCGCACCACACAGCGTTCCCAGGCTGAAGCAGGCGTGAAGCAACGGCATGATGGTCCGGCCAAGCCTGCTCTCCGCAGCGGCACCGTCAACGTTCATGATGACGTCAAGACAGCCGTTCCCAAAACCAAAAATGGCCAGGGCGACGGCGACAACCACAAGG
>JBQELM010000003.1:2054-21914 GCA_052103915.1 Mycetocola sp.
TACCGGCCACCCCCAGCAAAACAAGCAGCATGAACGCGCGCATGGAACTGCGCAAGCCCCAGCGGTGGATGAAGGACGGGGCCTGGGTGATTCCGATGACGGAACCGATCGACATGGCCAGGATGACAAGGCCCAGCTGGTCGGTGCCGATGTCAAGCGTCGCCCGGATGGCTGGCAGGCGTGACGCCCAGGTGGCCATGGCCAGACCGCTGAATGCAAAAACAACAAAAAGGGAATTGCGCCAGTGCCGGAGCTCAGCGCTTGGGACGGCGGAATCTGGTGATGAAAGAGGGGACACGGAAGGAGCACCTGACAGCGTGAGAGAGGAGAGACCGGTTCGGCTGTGAACCCGGCAACAAAAGCCAACCACATGGCGACCGTCGATGCGAGAGGGCACCGGAACAACACGCGAGTAACGGGAAAACAATAATGACCACATCCCGCCTCCCCGCATCAACAGCAAGCCGGTATCGTATATCCGGTGCGGGACGCCGGTCCCGAGCTGGCGAAGAGGGGGATCCGTGCGCACTGGGCTACGCGTGAGCTGGAGCGTACCCGTCACCGTTGTGCTCAATTGCGACCCCGGTGATCCGTTGGCGTTCTCCCTGAGGGACCTGCCCGATCACCGTGTGCACGTCATCGCTGGCGCACAGACCCGACTGCGTCTCACCCGGGCGGGGGAACAGCCGGAGGTGCAGCCCGGCGACCTCACCATCCGGGTGAGCGACGTTCTCACTCTGGAGCGGGTGGATGTTGACCAACAGGATGCGGCCGCGGTCACCGATGCGCCGGACACCACCGCGCACCCCGCCGACGCCGCTGGCACCGCCGCACAGGGACGCGGCCAGCGTGACGCAGAGCCCGATGACGACAGCGACGAAACGATCTTCTACCGGCGCGGTCACAGCGCGGCCGCCCCGGTGACTCCCCCGAGCGGCACGGTCGACGCAGCGGACAGCACCGACCCGGGGGCGAGGGGGACAACAGCCACACCGACGTACACCGACTCCTCGGCCGATGACAGCGGAACCGACCACACCGTCGTGACCCGGCGTCCCCACGCGGCACCAACCTTCTCACTCCGGGTCACGGACGACAGCGGACAGCGACTGGTTCCCCTCCTTGGCGCGATCGTTGTTGGCCGGGCACCCGAACCCAGTGCCGGGTTCAGCCGGGGCCACAGTGAACTGCCCGGCACGCTGACCATTGCCGCAGGACGCAGTTCGATCAGCCAGTCGCACGTGCGCGTGATCCCGATCGCCGGTGCCGTCCTGGTTCGCGACCTCTGGTCAACCAACGGTACCCGGGTGGCGACCCCCGGCATGGCGCCGTTCCGGCTGCGCAACGGCGAGGAGATCCCCGTTGCTCCCGGTGGGGTTGTCGACCTGGGTGACGGTGTCACCCTCACGATCGTCTCCGGGGTGCCACATGGGGCGTAGGCTGCCAAGCGATCCGCCAACGCTGTCCGGTTACACCTACGTTCGTGCACTCGGGACCGGCGGTTTTGCCGACGTGTATCTGTACGAGCAGAGCATGCCCCGCCGCACCATCGCCGTGAAGGTGCTGCTGCCCGACGCCGTTGACGGTGACCTGCGCACCGCGTTCCTGCAGGAGACGACGATGCTCGCCCAGCTGGCCGCGCACCCCAGCGTTCTCACCATGTACGAGGCGGGAATCGCCCCGGACGGACGGCCGTTCCTCGTCACCGAGTACTGCCCAAGCAACTACGGCGACCGCTTCCGTCGAGGGCCCATCCCCGTTCCCGAGGTGCTGTCGGTGGGAATCGCCGTCGGCAGCGTTCTGGAAACCGCACACCGAGCGTCCGTGCTGCACAGGGACATCAAGCCGGCAAACATCCTGGTGACCGGGTACGGCAAACCCGTCCTCGCTGACTTCGGGATCGCGTCAACCGTGGCCAGGGCCGAAACCGATCAGAGTGTTGGTATCTCCGTTCCCTGGTCGGCACCGGAGGTCCTGAACGGCACAAGCCGCGGCAGCGTGGAGACGGAGCTCTGGTCCTTTGGCGCAACGCTGTACGCGCTGCTCGCCGGACGGTCGCCCTACGAACTGCCGGGCGGTGACAACTCCCGCGAGGCCATCGCCGACCGGATCCGCGGCAGGAAAGCGCCGCGTCCCATCGAGCGCGCAGACGTCCCCTCGGCGCTGGATGAGCTGATCACCGCCTGCCTCAGCCGCGACCCTTCCCGTCGACCCGCCAGCATGCACGAGGCGCTGTACAGCCTGCAGCGGGCCGAAACCGAACTGAGTCTGCGGCCGAGCACCCTCGAAATCCCCGGAGAGACGGCAACCGAGCTGAGCCGCGTTCTCGCCGCGGCTGCGAGTGAGCCCTCCGCCGCCGTGCAGGCCGACGGTACGGCGGGAACCGGCGGAACCACCGGCGGCACGGGCGGTCGCAACCGGGTCGCTCGTCGGCGGGTCCAGCGGCAGCGGGGAACCGGCGCAGAGGACCGCACAAGCATTCGTACCCTGGACTCTGCTCCGAGCCGCCGCGGCGTTCGGAGTGGACTGTACGGTGCGCTGGGTTCCGTTGTCGCGGCGGGGCTGGTCGTCGGCGGGATTATCCTGTTCCAGCCACGAGGGGTTCCCACGGTCACCGAACTGCGTGCAACGCCGGCGGCCGAGGGCGTGGAATTCAGCTGGGCGTCAGCGGGGGAGGGCAGCCGCTATCTGGTGAGGGTTGACGGTGAGGCCCCCATTCAGCAAAACGCGCCGGGATTCCGTGCCGACGCCGCCTCAGGTGACCGGGTCTGCGCCACGGTGACCGTTGTGCTTGCTGACGGTCGTGTGGGCGAGCCAAGCCCGGCCCAGTGCGCCAGGTCGGGGCCGGCCGAATGATCAGGAAACTCGGTCGTACACTCTCCCGCCACCGGGTGGCAGCAGCCAGCGCTGTGGGTGCGCTGTCGCTTGCGCTGCTCGCGGGTGGCGCGGTGCTGGCCAACGGTTACGAGCGCAGCAAGCAGGAACTCAGCGACGCGTCGGTCTGGGTCGAGAACCGTCAGGAGCGGCTGCTGGGTCAGGCCAACACGGCGATCACCCAGCTCAGCACCGTGCTGGGAGCGCCGGGCAACGACGGCGTGATCGTTCAGGACGCTGACCACGTCGCCGTGCACACGCCGGCCGATAACACCCTCAGCCTGGTTGATCCCAGCACCGCAACACTAATCGAGAGTGTTCCCCTCCCGGTGGGAAGCCCCGTCGTGGTCGGCTCCGGATCTCAGATCGGGATTCTTGAACCCGCCGAGGGTGACCTCTGGCTGACCACCCTGGCCGATGCGGCAGGATTTGAGACGGGTCAGAGCCCCGTCGCAGAGATCGGTGTTGATGCTGTTGCCACCGTTGATGACACCGGCCGGTGGGCGGGCGTCAGCCAGCGCGCTGGCCGACTCCTGACCGGGGGCGCTGGCACCGAACAGCGCATCACCGAGCTGGGATTCTCCAGCCAGCCGCTCGCCACCCAGGTCACACTCGTCGGCGGTGACGCGGTTGTCTACAACCCGGCCTCCAACGAGCTCTGGATGGACGGGACCGTTCGCTCGCTCAATGCTGTCGTCTCTGACCCCGACTCCGTCCGCCTGCTTGCCCCGCAATCGCAGGACGCCGACGTCCTCATCGCGCACGAGGGCGGCCTCGTGGCGGCTGACCCCACCAGGGACGAACTGCAGATTGTTGTTGACGGGCTGGACGGAGCGCCCGCCGCACCACAGCGTGTTGACGGCTGCTCCTACGCAGCGTGGTCGGACGGGACGGGACTGCAGTGGTGCGACGACCGTGACCCGGTCACCTTTGACCTGGACACGATGCCACGCACCGCCGAGCCGCTGATCGCGGTCAACGGGATCAGCGTTGTCGCCAGCGATCCCGAGTCGGGGCGCAGCTGGGCGCTCGCCGACGGCGGTGCGCTGATCAACAACTGGTCGGACTTTGACCAGGACACCACCGTTGTGGAGACCAAACGCGACGACCTGGACGTTCCGCCCCAGACGGAGGACGAGCAGAAACCACCGACGGCAAACGACGACGACTTTGGTGTCAGAGCCGGTCGGGCCAACCTGCTTCCCGTGCTGCTCAACGACTCCGACCCCAATGGCGACCCGCTCGCCATCGTTGAGGTTGACCAACCATCGGCCGACCTGGGCCGCATCGAGATCGTCGCCGACGCCCAGAAGCTTCAGCTGACCACCCGCGGTGACGCCAGCGGAACCGAGAGCGTCAGGTACACCGTCAGCGATGGACGCGGCGGCACCGACTCAGCACAGCTCACCGTGACCGTTGTGCCGGACGACGTCAATAACCCTCCGGTGCAGCAGCGCACCACAACCTCGTCTGTGGCCCGAGACGGTCAGGTCACCGTCCACACCATCGAGGACTGGGTCGACCCCGAGTCTGACCCGATCTACCTGGAGGGTGCCGACGGGGACTCGCCCAACGTGGTGTCGTTCAGCCCGGAGGGGGACGTTGAGTTCAGCCACGGCGGCGGAGACGAAGACCTGGAACAGGTGACTCTGCGCGCCTCCGACGGCACCGACAGCGGTGAGGGGCTCATCAACATCAGCGTTGGTGCCACGGGTGAGGTCCCCATCATCGCCGAGTCGTTCACCGTCACCGGCTATGCCGGTGCTGAGATCGCAACGGCACCACTCGAAGCAGCCAGAGGCGGCAGTGGCGACCTGCGCTTCTCTGGGGCAACAACCGAGGATGACACGCTCACCCTGAGCCCCAGCTACACCGAGGGAACGCTGACGATCCTGGCCGAGGAGCCGGGGACCAGATTCGTGGAGTACTCGGTCACCGATGGAGACCTCACCTCAAGCGGGATCATTCGCGTTGAGATCGCTCCCGTTCCGGACACGGCCGCGGCACCCGTTGTGCTGCCTGTGACCGCGTTCCTCTACCTTCAGACAACAACTGAGGTGAATATTCTTTCGTCGGCATACGATCCGGGCGGAGGAGTTCTCAGCATCGTCGGTACGGATGATGTTCCGGAGGGTTCCGGCATCATCGTCGAGAACCTTGAGAACAGGGCGCTCAGGGTGACGCTGAAAAACGAGCTACCCGACCCGGTCAACGTCACCGTCAAAGTCAGTAACGGCCAGGCCGTCACCGAGGGCACGCTCACCCTGGTCAACGTCCCCGAGCCGAGCCGGTTGCAGGCCCCGATTGCTCGAGCCGACCGGGCATCCGTCCGCGTCGGCGAGATCGTTGACATCCCCGTGCTTCGCAACGACGAACAGCCCAACGGTAAGCCGTTCACCCTTGACCCGGAGCTGCTCCAGGAGCCGGAGGACGGTCTGATCGTGGTGGCGGAGGACCGACTGCGATTCCTCGCCCCGACCACACCCGGCATCTACACCGCCACCTACCGGATCACCGGAACGGACGGGCAGTGGTCAAGCGCCGAGGTCGAGATCGTGGTCAGGGACATTGATGCGGCAAGCAACCGTCCGCCGTCCGCCCCCAGCGTGACGGGCAGGACAACGGCCGGTGAGTCCACAACGCTGAGCATTCCGCTCACGGGGGTCGACCCCGACGGTGACGCCGTCCAGATCGCGGGCATCAGCGCGCAGCCAACGCTGGGTTCGGTGACGGCGGTCGGCGAGCAGAGTATTGAGTACACGGCCAACCCCTACTCCACGGGGACGGATGTGTTTGAGTACAACCTGGTTGATGCGCAGGGAGCCAGGAGTACCGGCCTCGTCCGGGTGGGCATCAGCGAGGACACCGGCAGTGCCGAACCACCCATCGCCATGGACGACATTGTCACCACGCGGCCCGGTGCGTCACTCACCATCGACCCGCGGTTGAACGACACAGACCCGACCGGTCAGGGCCTTGAGATCGTTGAGGTTGAACCGAGTAGCGACAGGATCAGCGCACGCATCACCGACGACGGTGTTGCCCTCGTCGCTCCGAACAGCGAGGGCACGGTCGGTGTGCTCTACACCGTTGCGACCCGGAGCGGGGGAACCTCCAGCGCCTGGCTGTTTGTTGAGGTTGACAGCAGTGCGCCGCTTGCCGCCCCGGTGACCGGGGATGTGCTGCTGGGGTTGAGCGACATCAACGGCAGGGACGAGGTCCCGGTTGATGTGCGCGCCGTCACACGATTCAGTGAGGGATCGGTCGCTGATCTGAATGTGAGTGTGCCGCGCGGATACGGGGCGGCCGAGGTTGATGCGGCCGGTCGGGTGGTTGTCCCGGTCCGTGAGACCGCACAGATTATTCCCTTCACTCTCAGCCGGCCGGACGACGCCGAGGTTTCGAGCACCGCGTTCATTCGGGTTCCGGGCACGGAGGACGCCGCACCTGAGCTGCGCAGCGACGCCCCGGAGCTTGTTGTTGTCTCCGGGGATGAGCTCCGCATTCCGCTTGAGGAGCAGATCATCGGCGCGGACGATCGCGAGGTCGTTGTCGCGGATGGGTCAGCCGTCGCCGCGACCCAAGCCGACGGGTCCGACCTGGTCGAGAACCCCACCACGCTTCGTTTCCGCTCGGCCGACGGGTTCTGGGGGGTCGCCTCGGTGACCGTCACCGTGACGGATGGCCGGAACCAGGCGACGCTCACCCTGCCGATCACGGTGACGCCCGCGGAGGACCAGCCTCCCGTTCTCTCCGACGCCCGGATCGGCCTGGAGTCCGGGGCGCTGACCACCATCGACCTGTCAGCGCTCACCGAGTACGCGAGTACGGCGGAGGGTGCCCTCAGCTGGTCCGTTGACGACTCGGCCCAGGACGCCGTGACCGCCTCGGTGTCCGGCACCGTGCTCACCGTGAAGGCGGTGGATGGTACGGCCGTGGGAGGCCGGGCGGAACTGCCGATCAGGGTGCAGGATGCTCAGGGCCTGAGTGATGACGCCACCGTTCGCGTCGACATTGTGCGCTCCACCCGACCGGTGGTCTCACCCGTCGCCGACAACATTGTGCTTGTCCGCGGTGAGTCGGAGACGGTTGACGTGCTGAGCAATGACGAGGCCTCCAACCCGTTCCCCGGACGCGCGCTCCGTGTGGTGAGCGTTGACACCTCAACCGGGCTCGACGGTGTGACCGCCACCCCCAGTTCCGACCGGCGTCGGGTGGAGCTGTCGGCGTCGTCGGGGTCGGAGACCGGAACGATGACCCTGCGCTACACGGTTGCCGACATCACGGACGACCCCAACCGCTACGCGACCGGGACCGTGTCGGTCCGCATCCAGGACGTGCCGGACGCCCCGGGCGCTCCGCGCATCGCGGCCAGGCATCCGGAGGATGCGGCCGTCACGCTGCGCATCCCGCACGCCTTCCCCAACGCCTCACCCGTGACCGGGTATCGCGTTTTGAACAGCGACGGAGACCCGATCGCCGAGTGCACCAACCCCGACTCGTGCCGGGTTGAGGGCATCCCGTACGGCGAATCGGTGAGCTTCCGGGCCGAGGCGAGCAACGAGGTTGGAACAAGCGCGATCTCCGCGAGCAGCGAGTCGCTTGTCATGGATGGTGCCCCCGGCGTCCCGCGGTCGGTCTCGCTTGAGGCGACAAACGCTGACAGCAACGGTCGGGCATTGAAGGCCAGCTGGCAGGCGCCGGAGGCCGCGGCGTACGGCACCCCGGTTCGCTCCTACGAGGTCAGGCTTCAGGGGCCAGGCGTTGACATCGCTCGCTCGGTTGGCGTTGACGAGCAGAGCGTGCTGCTGCGTGACGGCGGTATTCGACCCGGTTCTGAGTACACCGTCTCCGTGCGCGCCCGAAACACCACCAACGCCAGCGCCGACGCCGGGTCCGGTTCTGCCACAGCGGTGGGTCCGCCGCGGATTGACGGCGCATCGGCGGCCCGCGTGGGTGACAGCGACCGACTCAGTGTCGCCGTCACGTTCTCCGGGGTGAACGGCAACGGCGGTGACACCCGAATCCAGGTCAGCCCGTTGGGCGGCGGAAACGGCGAGGGCACATCGTGCTCGGTCGACAAGATTCAGCCCAACGTCACCGGCGACAGCTGGGTGGACGACAACCCGTCGGGCAACCGGCCCCGCTACACGGTTGACGTCACCAACGGCCTGTTCTGTGCGCGCACCCACACCGGTGACGTGTCCCTGCGCCCCAACATGGTCGGGGCACGCGTGGACGTCACGGCCCCCGACCAGAACGGTGACGCGCTCCTGCGGCTGTCGTCCGTGCGGGCAACGGAGGACCAGGCGTACTACTCGGTGTCGATTGTGGATGCGGGCCAGGATGCCGGACGGTGGAGCTCACCGCAGCGCCTCGATGGTGGTGCCCTCACGATCACCGACTCCGGTCGTTTTGGCCGCGCAACCGACGTACACGTCCGTGCCTGTAGCTACCGATTCTCCGCCTCGTGTGGGGACGGAATCAAGGCCGACGGCTCCGGCGCTGTTCCGCTCAAAACCCGGGTTGATGTTGCCTCGTGCCGGGTGGGGGCGACCGGCGGGGTCCGTGTGACCATGCCAAACAACAACGGCCGGAGCAGCACCATCCAGGTCCGCTACTTTGACGAGGACGACCAGCCGTTGAGCGAGTGGGTTGACCCCGCTACCGCTGTTCCCGCGCCACCGACGGACAGCAACTCGGGCCAGCCAGAGGGTACGGTCAGGGTGCGCAGTGCGATCACCTTCCCCGACCTCGGCAACGCCCGCTTTGAGTCACCCGACTATGTCGCCGAGTGCGTGGTGCCGTAATGGCGTGCCGTTACGTCTCGACCGGCACCGGCATCACGTCGCGCACCCCCGGCCACACCCACTCCCACCACCCCACGCTCCAGGAGGACAGATGACCCCCGCACCGCAGTCATACATGCCGGTCATGACGGACGAGCAGGCCGCCTGGTTCTCGCAGATCTTCGGCCGACTGGTTGAGAACGTTGAGCAGGTTGTCCTCGGCAAGGGCCACGTCGTGAAGCTCGCCTTCACCAGTCTGCTCACCGGTGGCCACCTGCTGCTGGAGGACTACCCCGGAACGGGCAAGACGTCCCTCGCCCGCGCCATCGCCCAGACCGTCGGAGGGCACAGCGGTCGCATCCAGTTCACCCCCGACCTGCTGCCGGGCGACGTGACCGGCATGAGCGTGTACGACCAGTCCACACGCGAGTTTGAGTTCCACCGCGGCCCCGTCTTTGCGACCGTCCTGCTCGCCGACGAGATCAACCGTGCCTCGCCGAAGACCCAGTCGGCGCTGCTTGAGGTGATGGAGGAGGGGCAGGTCACCGTTGACGGCGTCACCCACCGGGTGGACGACCCGTTCATGGTGATCGCCACGCAGAACCCGGTTGAGCAGGCCGGAACCTACCGGCTACCCGAGGCTCAGCTTGACCGCTTCCTGATGAAGTCCACCCTCGGCTACCCCGACCAGGCCTCCACCCTGCGCATCCTGCAGAACGCCCGCGTCCGCAGCCACCACGTTGAGCTTGACCCGGTGGTTGAGCTGCGCACCCTCCAGGAGATGGCCGCCGTCGCCCGCATGCCGCACACCGACGAGGCACTCCTGGACTACATCACCCGCATCGTTGAGGAGACCCGCAACGCACCGGAGGTCAGGCTGGGGGTCAGTGTGCGTGGCGCTCTCGCACTTGTGCGCTCGTCGACCACCTGGGCTGCTGTGGAGGGGCGCAACTATGTCACCCCCGACGACGTCAAAACCCTGGCGACCGCTGTCCTCGCCCACCGCCTTGTCCTCGACCCGGAGGCGGAGTTTGACGGCGTGACGGCGGCCAGCGTCATCGGCCGCATCCTCATCGACGTCCAGCCACCCGCCGAGCGGCTCGCCCGCTGATGACAGATTCCCCCCGACGGCAGCGGCCGGCGCTCACCCGCGCCACGGCCGCTGATCGTGCGCGGGGAAAAAAGGGCACGCGCAGCGCGGCCAGGGAGCAGGGGGCGCACTCCACGCAGTCAACGCTCGGCACCCACGCCACCAGGGGAACCTCGCGCACGCTCGGCACCTCAACACTGCTGGGCGTCTCGGGTACGGGACGTGCTCCGCGCTGGATCCGGCGACTGCGCCGCCGCTGGCAGGCCATCCGCCGCTGGCTTCGCTCCGCCCTGGACTGGATCGGCGACGTCACCACCCCCATCGGCTGGGCCAGCCTGCTTGGTGCCCTCGGCGGTCTTCTGGGCGGCTGGCTGCTGGGTTGGGCCGAACTCCTGACGATGGGAGCTGCGCTCGGCATCCTCGTGATCGCATCACTGCTGTTCCTGATCGGGCGACCACGCTACGACGTGGAGCTTGAGGTTGATGCGACCCGCACCCGCGTCGGCGAACCCGTCGCAGCCAGAGTCAGGGTCACCGACCGCACGCGTTTCCGCATCTGGGTCACCCGCATCGAGATCAGCATCGGCGACAGGGTGGTTGAGCTTCCCGCTCCCGGCCCCGACGGGCGAACCGCGGACGTTCAGGTCCCGGCAGAGCGCCGTGGCGTTGTCGCCGTCGGACCGGTCCGCACGGTCAGGGGCGACCCGGTTGGGCTGTTCCGGCGCTACGCGACCTGGAGTGAGCAGCGCCAGGTGTACGTGCACCCGGAGACGATCGGCCTCCCGCCCACCTCCACCGGTTTTGTGCGCGACCTGGAGGGCTCGCCAACCAACGAACTCACCACAAGCGACATCTCGTTCCACGCCCTGCGTGAGTATGAGCCGGGGGATGAGCGGCGGCACGTGTACTGGAAGGCCGTCGCCCGCACTGGAACGCTGATGGTCCGGCAATTTGAGCAGACCAGACGCAGCCACATTGTGGTGGTGTTCGGCACGGACACCACCGGTTGGGCCGACCAGGACGAGTTTGAGCTGGGCGTAAGCGTTGCCGCGTCGCTGGGCGTCCGCGCCATTCGTGACGGACGCGACATCACCGTGCTGACCAGTCCCACACCGAACCCCGCTGTGGAGGACGCACTCCCGCTCCCGGTGCAGTTCCCAACCGTCAGCCCGACCCGACTCCTTGACGGACTCAGCGACGTGGAGTGGAACTCGGCGACGATTGGCGTGGGCGATCTGGCCGCGCTCGCCGCCGCAACGGTTCCGGGCATCTCGATTGTGTTCCTCGTGACGGGCACGCAGCCCAGCGTCCGCGAGCTGCGCAGCTGGTCGCAGCGGCTGCCGCTTGGTGTGCAGACGATCGTGGTGGTGTGCGGTCCGGGAATGACCCCCGGCTATCAGCAGCTGGCCGAGCTGAGTGTCATCCGGATCGGCTACCTCAACGATCTGCGGTTGGCTCTGCTGCGCGGGAGCTCCTCGTGAGTGGCAGCACGTCCCAGCGGCGTATCGACCGGATCGCTGAGCGTCGTGAGCAGCGCCGCCAGCAGCAGCGGGCCGAGCAGCGGATCAGCGCGACCGAGTTGCGTCGTCGCCGCGAGTCCCGCCGTGACACCGCGCGCAGTGCCACGCCCGTGCGTGACGTTGTCGCCGTGGTGATCTTGCTGCTGATCTGCGCTGTTCCGCTCTGGCCGATGTACCGCCATCCCTTTGTCGCCGTGACGGTTGCCGGCGCGGTTGTGCTTGGCACCGCTGGCGCGATTGTTGGTGTGCGATTCCGGCTGCCCTGGTATTCGCGGGTTGTGATCCTGATGGCTGTTGCCCTGATCGCTGGACCCGCCCTGGCCGTTGCACGTGGAACACTCGCCGGCGTTGTGCCGACCCTGGAGGGGCTCGCGCGTTTCAGTACCGGTGTTGTCACGGGGTGGAGTGACATCATCAGCGTTGATCTGCCACTCGGCGATTACGACGCCGTGCTTGTTCCCGCGTTTGTTGTGCTGCTTGCCGCGGTGGCTGTGGGGGTGGGACAGGCACTGCGTGGTCGGCGCTGGCCCGCGTTGATTGCAGCGCTTGGCGTACTGAGTTTTGGTGTGGCGTTTGGACCGGAAGACCCGTTCCTCCCGATTGTTGTTGGCGGTTCAGCCGTGGTCTGGTCGCTGCTGTGGATGATCCTGGTGAAACCGCGGCTGGAGGGTGTGACAGCGAAGCACAGCGCCCGGCTGCGTCGGGGACAGCTGCGTCGTGGCGGTGTGGCTGTCGCCTTTGTTCTGGTCTGCACGGCGGCGGGCGGTGCCATCGTTCAGGCAGCCCCGCCCGAGAACAGGGCCGTGTTGCGCACCGCTTTTGCTCCGCCCTTTGAACCCAACCGTCAGGACAGCCCGCTTCAGGCGTATCGCGCGAGTGTGAGCGAGCCGGCGGCGGAGCAGTCGCTGGCCAGCGTGACGGGCCTGCCCAGCGGAACCATGCTCCGGCTCTCTGTTCTTGACGACTACAACGGCGTCGCCTTCACCATTGGCGACCCGACCGCCTCACCGAGTACCGGAAGCTTTGCCGTTGTTCCTTACCTGATTGATCGGAGCGCAGAGTCCGCCGAGCGAACCACGGTGCAGATCGATGTCCATTCCGATCTGGGCATGCTTCTGCCGACCGCTGGGGGAGTGGAGCAATTCATGCTTCCCGACGGAGCGCAGGACAGCGTGTACTACAACCGTGACCTTGACTCCGCCGTGCGAACCGAGGGCGTGACGGATGGGCTGAGCTACAGCGTGACCGGTCTTGTGCCGCAACCGGCACGGACGGATGGGCTGGCGCAGCTTCAACCGGGAACCGCCGCGCAGACCGAGCTGGTGAAGATCCCGCAGCAGCTCATCGACGATGCGGCCCGGAGCTGGGACGTGGCTCAGGCCCCCGGTGCGCAGTTGCAGTCGGCACTGGATTACCTGCACGCCGGGTACGTGTCGCACTCGGGTGAGGGTGAGGTGTTCAGCCGTTCCGGTCACTCCGTTGCGCGCCTGGATCTGCTGGCGACGGAGGACCCGATGCTGGGCGACGCCGAGCAGTATGCGGCGGCGTTTGCGGTGCTTGCGCGCGAGATCGGCTTCCCGTCGCGGGTTGTCCTTGGCCTGGTTGACGCGAACGACGACGGCGACCTCACCGGGTCGGAGCTGACCGCGTGGGTTGAGGTGAACACCGCCAACGGCGAGTGGATCGCTGTTGACCCGAACCCCGAACCGCGTGAGGTTCCGGAGGAGGAACGAACCACCTCCGACGCGATTGCCCCGCCGCGCACGGTGATCCCGCCGGAGCCGCCCACGCAGCAGCACGCCATCACGCCGTGTGCGGACGAGTCCGACGTGGAGGATCGGGCAGAACCGCCGGCCTGGCAGGTCATCCTTTCCGCCGTGTGGTGGTGGACCTGGCGTGTGGGCAGTGTGCTGGCTGTGTTGACTGCGCCGCTCTGGGGCGTCCTCCTGGCGGAGGCGATTCGTCGTCGCCTGCGTCGCCGCCGCGACCGTGAGGCGCTGGCTGCAACCGGTGTCTGGCGTGAGGCGCGGGACGAAATCATTGACAGCGGTGCGCAGGTGTCGCCGACGGCGACCAGGCTTGAGATCGCCGGAGCGAGCGGCTCGGAGCAGGCGGCTCTGCTGGCGCAGCGGGTGGATCGCAGTGTGTTCGGGCGGGGTGAGCTGAGCCGGGAGCAGGTGGATACGCTCTGGGCGACACTGCCCGCTGTCCGCTCCGAGCTGAGGGAGGGGCGCACGCGCTGGCAGCGGTTCAGGGCCAGGGTTTCGCCACGCTCGCTGTTCTCTGCCTGGCGGCGGTGATGAGGGGGCGGTTGGGTCGAGGGTGGCGCCCCTGGTTGGTTGCGCCGGACGGGAACGGCGAGTGGTAGACGTGCCCGTTATCAGAATTAGATCGAACAGGTTCTACCTGCTCGGGGTATGGAAAAACCTTCTGGGGTACTCATCGCTGTCCGCCGTCTTGGGGTTCGTGATGGAGCTTCGGCTTGAGCATGCTTTTTATGGCTGGGTCGCGGGAATGGTTGTGGGACTGGGTGTCGCCGTTCTGATCGCCTGCCACCTACTTGTGTTTTATGGTCGTGCCGAGATTCTCTGTACTGAGACAAGGGTTGAGGTGACCAGGCCGGGGATCCTTGGCGCGGTGAGTCGCAAAAAGAACCTGATCAGGCTTCAACCTGGTGACTGGGTTGAGGTGGAGGAAGGGGACGCTGCTGTTCTGTGGGGCGTTCCCGGTCAATTACCGCAGGTGCAGGTGATTGGGTCTGACTATGCGTGGCAGCTGTCGCGCAGTCTGCTTTTGACATCGCGCGACATCAAAACCCTCAATCAGCGTCTTTATGCCATGTACGGTGCACCGCATATGGCGCAGTACGACAACCTCGGTGGTGCACCGATCTCTCACTGAACGGTCGCGCACCCCAAGATTGGCTGGGACACTGTATGCGAGCCACCTTCTGTGTAGATGTGGGGCTAGCTTTGGTGCTCGATACGAGAGGCGTCGCTGAGCGTGAATTATGAAACGATCGCCGATGTTCCGGTCTGGATCTGGATCATTGCCGCGCTCGGAGGGGTGGGGGCCATCTGCGGGCACGTCTGGCTGAGCCGGCGGAACCCGGTGTGGCTGGGTGGAATTGTGCCCGTGCTGTGGACGGGCGTGTTCATCGTTGGGGCGAGTGTGACCGGTGCTCGCGTTGGTGAGGTTGTGGGGTCGGTCCTCACTCTTGTTGGGCTGCTGATCGTGTGGTGGGCCGCTGAGGACGAGCGCAAGCGCCGTCGTCAGGCCTGATGCCCGCGCGCCCAGGAACTGAACCCAGCGCGCCCCAGATTTTTACGACAAGTGTCGGTAATCTTTAAGCCATCAGGTGCGGCCGCCCACAACGCGGAGCGCACCCCATCAATGGTGAAGGGATTCGAACGATGAAGGCATGGCTTCTGGACGAGGTACACGGTGAGCTGCGCTTGGCCGACGTGGACAAGCCGACCGCAGGGCCCGGACAGGTTGTTGTGAAGGTCAAGGCATCCGGCCTGTGCCACAGCGACGTTGGCTACATCGAGGGCGTGATCCCCCTGGCGATTCCGCTCCCCGTCGTCCTGGGGCCCGAGGCCTCGGGAACGATCGACTCGATCGGTGAGGGGGTGACCGGTTACAGCGTGGGTGACGCGGTCGCCAGTGCCATCTCCGCCAGTGACGCCCCCGGTGTCAGCCGTGACGGCGCCTACGCGGAGTACATCATCGTGAACGCCGACAAGCTTGTCCGCCTGCCGGAGGGAACGGACTGGGCGCAGGCCGCCGCTGCGACCGATGCAGGACTGACCTCCTACACGGGTGTCATCGTGCACGGTGGGGTGACCGCTGGCAGTCGCGTTGGCATTGTGGGTCTGGGCGGGCTGGGCATGACCGGTGCCCGGATCGCCGTCATCACCGGTGCAACCGTTTACGGTGTTGAGCCGAAGAAGGCCGTCTGGGATGCGGCACTGGAGAACGGCGTGACCGAGGTGTTTGAGGACGTCTCCGCGCTGGAGGGCATGGACCTGGACGTTGTCATCGACTTCGCCGGTTTTGGCACCACAACGGCCGGCGCGATCCGCGCCGTCAAGCAGGGCGGAACCGTTGTGCTTGTGGGTCTGGGCAAGGCGCAGGTCACGTTCAACTCCATCGACCTGGTCTCCCGCGCGGTTCACCTGCGCGGCTCAACGGTGGCGGGCAACCCCGACCACCTGCGCGAGGTCATCGCACTCATGGCATCCGGTGACCTCCGTGTTGCCGCGAGCGAGATCGGCTTTGACGAGATCCCCGACGGCCTTGGCCGCCTGCAGCGCGGTGAGGTCAACGGCCGACTGGTTGCGATTCTCGACTAGTCGCCCGCTGCAACGGACGTGACCCGGAGTGATCCGGCGTGCTCTGCGCGCCGGGTCACTTGCATTTGTGCGCCGACGGGGCCGTGTGTCTTACCCCGCCCCGAGGAGACTCGCATTCAGTGCTGAGTTCCATTCACCCGCCCGGAACTGCTGTTGGGGAAACTGCGTCAGCGTGGAAGCGCCTGCGTCGTCGCTTGAGTTATCGGTCAACGACGACACCGTTGAGGAAGCTAGCGATGGGTCGGCCCCATTTGCCGCATCACCACGGCCAGGGTGGTCGAGTCACTGACGGTATCGCGGATCGGTGGGAGGGGGGATGTGGGTGCCGCGAGCGCGACGCCCTCGTTGGTGTTGATGGTTGTCTGGCTCCTTTATTCGGTTTTCTGAATGTGACATCATTTCCCCCAAATGGGGGGTACAGATGTGCCCATTCGATCAGCTCACCGACGAGCTATGAATGAGATGAGGGACCATGAAGATCCGAAGTAAACTCACCATCACTTCAGTTGTTGCACTCGCGGCTTTCGCCCTGGCTGCTCCGATGAGCGCCACTGCCGTGCAGCCATCACATACGTCGACAACGATAAACGCGGTTGACTACTCCGCTGAAGAGCTGGCCTCAGGACTGGAAGAGCTTTTTACAGAGGCAATCATTCTTGATGAATCAGGCATTGCATCAATCGACGAGGACAAGTTGCGGAGCCTTATAGGCGACGCTGAGGCATCCAAGATATTGCAGCAGTACGACCAGGCAACTCCGCAGTCGTCACCACGCACCATGAAAGCTATGGCCGCGAAACAAAGTTTTGTCGACTGCATGGTGCAGAACAGCGTGCTCGGTCTTATCACCGGTATTAGCACAGGCGTCTACGGTGAGTACATTCGAAAGCAGCAGTGGCAGGAGCTTGCTGAAAAACTTCTCCCTCGACTTGTGAAGGCTGGAGTTGGTGGTGGTGTGGCTGGCGTCGTTGTTGGCCTAGCGGCGAGTGCGGTTCAGTGTTCTGTGTTTAACAAATAACAGGCTTCACGATGGGGTCACGTTGGCGGTGTCGACGTGACCCCATATCTCTTTAACTCTTTGAGCATGCGTCGAAAGGCGCGTACTCCGTCGTCAGATGCTCGAACAATGGTTACTTGATATCGGCCTTCCCGTTCTTTTCGAACGTGTACAAGTCCGTTTTCATTGAGAAAGCTGACGGCCTTGGACAGATCTGGGAGAGACAATCCGGTGTAGTCCTGGATAGACGGGTAGTCGGATTCTTCCACCTGAACGAGAAAGCCCAGGGTCTTGAACCGGGGACGCACGAACAGTGCCCGCTCAAGATCGCTGTCACGCATGCTTTCGCCTCGGCGTAAATAACCCGATGAGGAGTACAAGCAGCAGAACCACTGGAATTGCGGGCATGCCGAACCGCCAAGCCGTTTCGTCCGACGGGTCACGAAAAAGGTTCCACGACCAGACCACTGCGAAAGACGCAACAACAACAGCCCCGTACCGAGTCCACCGGGGCACACGCGGTGCATTACGACGCCCGAGTAATGAAGTACGCAACGTCACCACGGCAAACGCACCGAATACTACGAGAACCATCCCGGCAACTGTGCCGCCAGCTGCGGCGACTCCGCCTACATACAGAATGATGATTGAACCGATAGAGAGTACGTAGTCCGGCACTCCCCACCGGGGTGATGGAGAAGACGGAAGCTCCGCCTTCCATCCGTTGATCTGGTTTCCCATGCTCTGCCCCCTTAGTGAGGCTTCCACACAATCACGCTACTTGCGAATTTGCAACCATCGATTTCCGCGCATGTGAGCAACGGAGATGAGAGATGAAAAACTTGTCGAGTCGGCCCGTTAGCAGCTCGACTACAGGGGATAAGACCGCAGACGTTCGGGGGCACCACAGCAAGGAAACGGGCGCACGGAACAACCACCATGCGCCACACTCATCTTGTGACTGGCACCGGAATTGAGTTTGGTGACGTCGGATTGGCGTGAGCTGACCTGAGTTGGGTCTATTTGGGTGCGACCGCGAGGTCACGGAGGATGAGCCCGTCTCGGATGATGTCGGTTGCGGCGGGGACGTTGACGGTGCTGATCACATCACCGGTTTCTCTGTCCTGGGCGACGATGGTGACGCTGTCGTCGTCATTTTGTTCCGTCGCGGTCACGAGGAGATCGTCGGTGAAGACGATTGACCGTGAGGCCACGTCAAAGTCGAACTCGCCGGGAACCGTATAGAGTTCGACGGTTTTTCCTGAGCTCACATCAGTGCCGTAGACGGTGCTATCGAGTCCTACCCAATCGATTCGGCCATTCCTGAGCGATTCCTTCGTCGCGCCCTCGTGGAAGATATCTTTGTCAAAGTACTCGGTCATTGCCTGTCCTGAGCTGTCTGTGAGCGGGGTTTCCGTGAATGAGTGACGCGTGGTGTCCCAACTCCGGAGGGCAAGGTCTGACCCGTCCTCGGATTCCGTGTAGACCGAGGCGACGTAGTGCAGGACGCCGTCAACGCAGGGGGTGTCGACGGCTGAGGGGGAGGAGTCGGTGACGGGTCGGATGTCGAGGACCTGTTCTGTGCCGTTGGGGGTGTTGCTGAGTTTGGCGAGCATTTCTGTTGTGTAGCCGGATTCGCCTTCGAGGGTGAGGCCGCGCTCGGTGGCTTCTGCGGCGTATTTTCCTGTGGGTTGGCCGACTCCGTAGATCTCGCCGTCGCAGTTTCCTGTGACCGGGTACATGCCCTCGAGTTCGGTCAGGGGGCTTGTTTCTCCGTCGGATGCCACGCCTTGGTAGATGTAGGTGTCGTCGGTGAAGCCGTCGTTGTAGAGGCCAAATGATGTTCCGTTGTTGAACGAGAACATGCCCTGTTGGTAGTCGGTTTTTTCGCTTGGGGTTGAGGTGAGGGTGGTGTTGAGGTGGTAGTCGGTGTGCATGTCGGAGAAATACAGTCCGGTTGTGTCCCAGGCCAGTTGTCCGATGTCCATTCCGGCTGTGGCGAAGGCGCGGGTGTGCCCCTCGTTGTTGATGAGGAGGACGTAGCCGGATGCGCGGCCGTTTGCGTGGTCGTTTGATTGGGTGGAGAAGTAGAGGGCGGCGGTGGCATCGCCGAGGGTGAGGTTGTCTGCGGTGACGACTTCGTGTCGTCTCTGCCGTTGAGGTGGTCTGTGGTGGTGCAGCCGGTGAGGGCGACGGTGGCGAGCAGTCCGGTCCCGATGAGGGTTCTTGTGAGTGTGCGCATGTCAGTCCTGGGTGTGGTGTGGGTGTGGCGGTGTGGCCGCACCCGCACCGATCATGTCACTGGTGTCGGTGTCAAAAAACTATTGTTCGATCGTCAGAATGCGTGGCTTTTGAATCGTAGTGAAAGAGCTAAAGCGGAATGGGGTCATATCAAAACCACTTTCCGAGCCCCGTATGGTCATCTGTGAGGTGGTAAAGACTGGGGCCCGGTGCTTTATATGCGGCTGGGGTAACAATGACACTTGTCTTGCGCACAAGAATTCGTTCCAACATTGAACTAGTTTACCTCTCAGTCATGCCTAGTTAGTGTGACTCAATGCGTGAGGATTCTGTTCTCCACGGGTATCGACTTATCCACACACTGGGCACTAGATGGTCTCTGATGATTGATTTTGTGATATTTCTGGTCTGACGATGCATAATGTGTCGTAATTTAATCATGTTAGAACTTTAAAAAGGGGGGGGGCGTTTTGAAACTCTGGCGCGGGCTGTTTTTATCCACGATAACAATTTTTTCTTTGCTGGTTGCGGGGCCGGTGAACGCGATGGAGCCTGATTTTGAAAAGAACAAAGTCGAAAGCGGTAGTATTCTCGGTATGAGTGGGGTCACGCTCGAACAATGGGAAGAAGCTGTAGCGCAACTCGTTTCAAGTGACCTTCCTCGAGACGTCAAAGAAACTCGGTCTGCGACTGAGTATACTTTTTTTGCCCCCTCTGCAGACGGACGCGGAACCGCTTCATTTGGGATCGCTGTACCTAAAGAAGCTATTCAACCCAGGCTCGGTGGTGGTAGCGATAAGCATGGTCCATACTTTTTGCTAAATTCGTTTGATCAGGCAATGCTTCAAGGGGGGTACACAACGGCATTTGGTGCGGCATTGTGTGCAATTCCTGCTGTTGGTACGATCGCTTGTGGTGTAATTATTGCCGCTGGTGTGGCTGCTGCCGCATGGCTCAATGCCAATAAGAGCTGCCCTCAGAATCTAAAAGTTTA
>JBQELM010000004.1:0-21057 GCA_052103915.1 Mycetocola sp.
CCATCGATATTGCCGACCGGTCAGCCGCCGTGGTTATTCGATCGGGGTCAGCAGCATGACCGCTGGAACGACCGGTGCGACCGGGGTGAACGGTGTGAACCAGGCGGCGGACCCAACACCGAAGCGGAACTCAACGCAGAAGTCGGAACATGAGGGGATGCGCGTCGCACCCGTCACGGTGAGTGCCGATGACGCCGTGCGGGCGCTGAGGGACGCGCTGTGTTCGGCTCTTCCCGTCACAACCAGGCGCGGTGGGGTCGGGGCTGACATCCACCTGGTCCACGGCGGCCGGGGGTGGAGCGGACGAGCGGCAGGGCCCGGCGTGCGAATCGTGATTGATCCCGTCCACGAGCCGATCGCTGACCTGGAGGCGCTTGCCGCAACGGGGTCCACCGTTCTGCTCTCCGAGGCGTATGCGGATAGTCCCGCCTTGCGCGCCAGCGGCGGGGTTGCCGCGGGGCACTCGGTTTACGTTGTTGATGCGATTTGTGCGGACCCCGACGAGCATGCGGATCGTTCAGGTCGCTCGGATCACGCTGACCACGCGGATGCCCCTGGTCGTGCATGTCGTCAGAGTGCGAGCGCCGAGGACCAGCTGCTCACGCAGCTCCGGGTGCTCCGCGCTGCCGGAGTCACCGACGTGACCGTCACTGTGGCCACCCGGCATCGTGGTGGTGTGACCTGGTCAGGCACGGCGGTCGGTCACTCGGACGAACCCGCCCAGCTGTGTGGCGTGGCCGGTGTCTCTGCAGCTGGCCCCGCCCGGCTGAGCGTTCATGCGCTGAGCACCGACCGCTCGGTTGAGATTGCCCTGCCGTCTGGGGCCACAGCCACGCCCGCAACGGTGACAACCACCACCGGCGACGGCTCACTCACGCAGCCAACGATCTACGAAACCGCGCACCGTGGTGTGCTGAGCCGAGCGGCCGCGAGTGTACGGGACACCGATGCGAGTGGAACCAGGGCTCCATCGGATCGGCCGCTTGACTCGTTCATCAGAGACGCACGTGTCGTGTCTGCGGCGCTGAGCGACTAGCGGGTGTCCCCGGGGCCGGCCGCGCCACTCTCCCCGACGGATCCGTTTGGTCTCAGATCTTCGGCCAGCATGACGATGATGCCGCTGGGTCCGCGCAGGTAGCTCAGTCGATAAACATCTCCGTACTGGGCGACGCCACGGAGCGGATAGCAGTTGTGGCGAGCAGCAGTAGCGAGGGCATCATCAATGCTGTCCACGGAGAACGCCACGCGGTGCATGCCGATGTCGTTGGGTCGGGTGGGCTCGGTGGGGTGCGCATCGGGGTGGATGTACTCAAAGAGTTCAATGCGCCCGTGGCCGTCCGGTGTCTGAAGCAGTGCGATGTGTGCGTGATTGCCATCAAGGCCAACCGCGGTGTCCGCCCACTCCCCGCTGACGGTGTCGCGACCGACGAGGGCGAGGCCAAGATCAGTGAAAAACGCGATCGCGGCCTCAATGTCGTCAACGGCAATGCCGACGTTCTCGAGTCTGATGCTCATGGCGGCATGCTATCGAGCCGATGGGCGTCCGCAAGACCGGCGCTCTGTCATCACAGCGGTTGGCGGTGGCGGTCGTCAGCGACAAACCTGTGACAGCTGTGCTCGCAACAAGTCTCATGACGGTTAAATGAAGAAACCCCCGCGAGTAGAAGCCTCGGTGGGGGTTTCAGTGGCTCCGACGGGCGTCGATCCCGTGACCTCACGATTTTCAGTTATGAGACACACCCCGAGAACGACTTGCAGAATGTCGAAATAGGCGCATATCCTCTCAATATCAGCCGCTAGCACCCGCAGGCGGCAGGTAGCAATGGCTACACTGTGGGCTACACCACATTTGGCAGAGAGGAGACGCGATGATCCCGCAGTGGACCATCCAGAGAAGACCGATGAACGTCGGGGTAATCAATCAGGAGATGTGGAGTGCGCATGGCAGAAGAAGAAGCGCCCGCCGCTGGGCGGGGTAGGTGGACCCGGTGAGGGGCAAGGGTGAAGGTGGCATCTATCGTGTGCCTGCCGATCGGAGCAAGCCCCTCCAATATTGGACGGGGACTATTGAGCTACCATCGTTCGATGAAAAACGTCGCCGCAAAGTCGTGCGGAGGAAGAGCAAGCCTGAACTTGTCGAAGAGCTCCGCAAATTGCGAGTGCGACTTGAGGCGAGTGGGGATTTGCCGACAAGCTCGCAAACGGTTGAGCAGTGGCTCAACTATTGGCTCAAGCAAGCAGCCAAAGAGGTCCGGCCGAACACGATCGACGGATATCGGCGGACCGTTGAGAATCACGTCATTCCCGCCATCGGAAAAGTGAAACTCGACAAGGTAACCGCGACCCACATGCGCCAGGTGCATGACGGCATCCTGGCCAAAGGACTGTCTTCAACAACCGCGCTGCTCGCTCATCGAACACTGTCCGTCTCGTTCAAGATGGCAGTACGTGAAGGGCGAATTGGAATAAACCCCGCAACCCTCGTGAACGCGCCAAGGAAAGCGGCCGTCGAGCTTGAGCCGCTGAACCTACAAGAAGCGATTGAGTTTCTCCGCTACTCGTCGACCGATGAGGCGAACGGGGCGCGATGGGCTACCTCTTTGCTTACAGGGGCGAGGCGGGGGGAAGTGCTCGGCTTGGAGCGTGACCGTGTGGGCGACGTGTTGGATCTGTCTTGGCAGTTGCTGCGGCTCAAGCTCACAGACACGGACGGGAAGCCGGATGTGCCGGCTGACTATGAGTACAGGCACCTGATCGGCGGGCTGTACCTGACGCGTCCGAAGTCGCGGAAGTCATGGCGCGTCATTCCACTAATTGACCCGCTCCGATCAATCCTGGAAACCCATATCGCGAACAGCCCCGAGAACGAATGGGGCCTCGTGTTTACCGCGAACGACCGCCCCATCGACCCGGCGATCGATACGAAACGATGGAGGGTGGCTCTCAAAAATGCGGGCATCCAGAAGAACGCCCGGTTGCATGACGCCCGGCACACTGCCGTCGATTTGCTCTATGCGGCCGGCGTTCCTGAAGACCTCATCCAGGAGATCGTCGGCCACTCGGATCGGGCAACAACCCAGGGGTACAAGTCACTACGCAACAGGGAAAGGCTCACAGGGGCGATGGAGCAGTTCTCTGCGCTTTTCAACCAGCCCATCGCTGCTCGTAAGCCCGAAGCAATCGAGTAGTAATACCCAGCTCGGTTGCCACCCGAGCTTCATCGGGGCACCACTTAAACAGGTCGGCCAGTTCCTCCGGATCAATGAGATTCCGTGCAGCGAACCGGTCGGCCTGTTTTTCGTGTTTCGGCCTTGCATCAATATGAGCCAGAGCGGCGTGGCCAATGCCGTGCGCGAGTGCCGCGCGTTGATGCGTTGCGCGGATGCGAGAGCTCACAACAAGGGTGTTGTGATCGGGGAGCCAGAGCTCGTGGGCGGTTCTGATGGGCCTGACGATAACGTCTAAGCCCAGCTCATCCGCGTGCGCCCAAGGGTCATACTCTCGGCCCCTACGTGTCTGCCGGCTCGTCGTGGTCGAACTCAGCATCATAGGTGGCTGCACTGCGCTGTGATTCCAACTCGTCAACGGTCATCTCCGCGGGGGTCTTGGGGCGACGTGAATCGAGCGTAACGACAGGCGCCGACAATGCCGCCTGTGCTTCTAGCTCTTCCATTACCTCTTGGAGAACTTTTGCGGGGTCAAGGTCGAGCGCAAGTGAGTAGATAACGAGATCGTTCGCCGTGATAGGCGCTTCGCCTGCGAGCTTTTTCTGCAATGTAGTTTTCGACACCCCGGCTCGCTTTGCGAACTCGACTTGCGTCAGCCTCTTTCGCTTGTAGTGGCCTGTGAGTGCGTCTGAGGCGAGCTGGCTTGTCCGTGTGGCGTCGATCTCCATACACACCATCTTAGACGCGCAAGATGTCGAAAAGGGCAGAAAAATACCGGCTCACGGCTTGCAGAAGCCGATAGATGGGTTTATGGTGTCTATATGGACATCAGGAATGCAGGAATCTGCATCGGTAGAAGAATCTACCTCGCTATGCGCGAGGCAGGCATTGACGTTCCAATCGTCGCAGAAGCCGCCGACATGACTACTTCCGAGCTTGAGGACCGCCTATTTGGGCGGACGCCTTTCGATCTTTCGGAACTCGTCAAGGTCGGCGGCTTTTTGCGTATCCCCGCTTACAAGTTTTTGGAGGTAGCAGCGTGAATGATCCGCAGCTCAAGCAGCTGAGTTACACACGGAGGGACTTGGCTGATGCCACTGGTTTTTCCGTGGACACCATCGAAAAGGCCAACAAGCGAGGTGAGCTCACGTATTCGTACTTCGGGACTAAGCCCGTCATCTTGCGCGCTGAGGCCATGCGTTGGCTCGAATCACTGCCGAATGAAAGAACCAGAGGCGTCGCATGATCCCCGCAATGAAAATGCCCGGTGCTGGAACACCGGGCGAAGACAAGATTGGAATGAAAATGTCTGGAACTCAGGCTATCAACATCGTTGAGGACGCGGAAGGTGATCTGCGGGTTTCGTCGCTGATCATCGCCCAGCAGACGGCGGCACAGCACAAGAACATTCTTGAGCTGGTGCGGAACAACTTGACCGATTTGGAGGCGTTCGGCTTGGTCGCGTTTGAAACGCGAGCAAGATCACAGGGTCAGCATGGTGGCGGTGATACGACCTATGCCCTTCTGAATGAGCCGCAGTCAACGCTCCTGATTACGTACATGCGTAATAGCGAGGTTGTGAAGGCGTTCAAGTTGGCTCTGGTGAAGGAGTTTTACCGGATGCGGCAGGCGCTTGCGGGTCAGGTTGTGGTGCCGCGTTCGTTGCCTGATGCGTTGCGTGCGTATGCGGTGGAGGTTGAGAAGTCGGCGGCGCTGGAGGCGAAGGTCCAGGCTGATGCGCCGAAGGTTTTGTTCGCTGACTCGGTCGCAACGTCGGATGCAACGATCCTTGTTGGCGAGCTCGCGAAGATCCTGCGCGGCAACGGTATCACGATTGGCCAGAACCGCCTTTTTGCGAAGCTCCGGGATGACGGGTTCCTCATCAAGCGAGAGGGCACGGATTACAACATGCCGACGCAGAAGGCGATGGAGTTGGAGCTGTTCCAGATCAAGGAGACCGCGATCACGCACTCCGACGGGCACGTCACCGTGAACAAGACGCCGAAGGTCACTGGCAAGGGCCAGGCCTACTTCATCAACCGCTACACGCTTTCCGCAGCTTGATTCTTCGCCGCCTCTGAGTGCGGCTCCCACTTTCTTCCGCTGATTCGCGCCCGTTGCTGGGCGGTATTTGGCGCGCCCGAAACAGGGCATTGCAGCTTGATAACTACACAGAGGGCACTGGTTGTGCTGGTACTACGGGCCGGTTCGCAAGGTGTCGAAGAAGCGAGGCATGTCGTCTCATTTGCGGGCCTTTCGGGAGGTCGCGCCGAGCAGTACCCACGTTGGTGAGGGAGGGCGACATGTAGGTGTCTGGGGCCGCGAGATACGCGGTGAGGGCACGGTTTAGGGGCGGCATGGGTGCGCGCTTGTTTTGAGTGTCCGGGTTTTCGATTCCCGGCGTCCCACTACCTCGTTCTGAGGTTCAGGAGCATGAGTGAAAGGTGCTGTTATGGATGTGAAGTTTGAGTTGACAGGTGAGTCGAAGGTCAATGCTGTGGGGGTGACGGTTCACCGCATTCGGGCGTTGGTTGATATTCCGCGTCATGGTGTGAGGGCGGGGGATGAGGGGGGCTGGGTTGAGTCGGTGGAGTTGTCGAACGGCAACGCTCGGGTCTCCGGCAACGCTTGGGTCTTCGGCAACGCTGAGGTCTTCGGCAACGCTGAGGTCTTCGGCAACGCTCGGGTCTTCGGCAACGCTTGGGTCTACGGCGACGCTTGGGTCTTCGGCGACGCTTGGGTCTTCGGCAACGCTCGGGTCTCCGGCAACGCTCGGGTCTACGGCAACGCTCGGGTCTTCGGCGACGCTTGGGTCTTCGGCAACGCTCGGGTCTTCGGCGACGCTTGGGTCTCCGGCAACGCTTGGGTCTCCGGCAACGCTCGGGTCTTCGGCAACGCTCGGGTCTACGGCAACGCTCGGGTCTACGGCGACGCTCGGGTCGAACGAAAAGACCAGTTCCTTCTCGTGGGCCCAATCGGGTCCGAGGGAGTGACGGCTTCCCTGTACAGAACGCAGAACGGCAAGCACGAGCTCGTCGTTGGGTGCTGGACGGGGACGCTCGGCACACTCAGCGCTGAGGTGAAGCGTCGCCGTGAGTCATGGGGCGGCACGGACGCGGACCATGTGCGCTGGGTTGGCCAGTACAAGGCGTTGAAGGCGCTTGGCAAGGCGACTGTTTCGGTTTGGGAAGGGAAGTGAGCCCGGATGAGTTCGACGATGGCGACTTCGAGGAGAGAGACCCGGACCTGCTCCGGAAGCAAAGAGCCGAGGACGACCTTGCTTGGCCGGATTGGTTCGTTGATGATCCGTTCTGACGGGTACACGGCGGTATTCATGGCCCTGTTTTTGGTGGGTGTTGCCCTGGTTGCTGCCGTGTCGTGGGTGGGGTTCACGGGGGTGCAGTTGGTGGGTGTGTTGCTGCTGATTGCGTTGGGTGTTTTGGTGTGGCGGGAGAAGCGCCGATGAAATCCACGGCGTACGACATCTTTGAGTTCAAAACGCGTAGATACGTAGTGCGTGTGTGGGGGCTTGCGCCATCGTTCGCTCGGGACAAGTGCATCGAGCTGTACATCAAATCGGGTCGTAAGCAGTCGTTCTTCTACCGCGAGGTGGTGGACGCATGAATCGTCTTGTTGATCGTGATGGCCGGTATCGGGATCGTCGCGGGAAGCTCTGGGTGTGCGAGTACGGGCACCTGGTTCCCGCTGATCTTGGTTGGCACATTGTCATGCCGACACGTTGGTCTGCACCGTTCACATGGGTGGGGCCGGTTGATGACGTCTGACCTAGTTGATGAGGTGTCGTTTTTTGTGCCGGGTGTTCCGGTGCCGCAGGGGTCGATGAAGGGTTATGTTGTCGGCGGTCGTGCGGTGTTGGTGCATAACAATGCGGAGAAGTTGAAGCCGTGGCGTGCACAAGTCGCGAAGGCTGCACGAGAAGCAATGTTTGGTCGCCCCGTCATCGATCAACACGTACCAGTCACGGTCGGCATGGTTTTTGTTCTACCCCGACCCAAAACAGTCCGCCGGCCGCTGCACGTCGTGAAACCGGACCTCGACAAACTTCAGCGCGCCATTGGTGACGCGCTCACAGGCGTCATCTACACCGACGACGCACAAATCATTTCCTACGCCCCGTCACCGTCGAAGCGTTACCCCCTCGATGGCGAACCGGTCGGCGTACACATCACAGTCAGGAGAAAAGCATGAACGCAACAATCACGGGCCTGTCGGTCCAGAATTACAAGGGCATCGAGCATGTCGAGTTGCACCCGTCGGGCAGTGTCATTGTCCTTGCCGGGAAGAACGGTGCTGGTAAGTCATCGTTCGCTGATGCGATCGCGGAGATCATCGATCCGAAGGGCGTGAAGTTCACACCGAAGCCAGTGCGTCAGGGGGAGGACTTCGCGGAGGCGACGATCACCACGGACAAGTTCACGGCGACGAGACGGTGGAACGCGGAGGGCAAGGCGACGACGACGGTGAAGACAGCGGACGGTGCAAAGTACCCGTCGCCGTCTGCGTTTCTGCGTGACGTCGTTGGTGCTGTCCCGTTCGACCCGCTTGACTTCGCCCGACTGGATGAGAAGAAGCAGCGCGACATGTTGCTGTCCAGGGTTGAGTTGGAGATTGATCTTGATGCGGTCGCGGCTGAGCGTCAGCGGTTGTTTGATGAGCGTACTGAGGTGGGGCGTGCGGGTAAGGCGTTGGGCGAGCCTGACGCACTGGTTGAGGGTGTCCCTGGCGAGGAGCAGTCTGCGTTGCAGCTTCTTGCTCTGATTCAGGATGCCCGTGACGCCGCGAATAGTCGGGAACGTGAGGAAGAGAAGCTTCGCCGTGTTCGTCAGGATGCGGAGTCGCTGAAGGGTCAGATTGAGCGGCTACAGGGACAGCTTCAGGAACAGTTGGGGGAAGCCTCGGCGCTTGAGGGCGTTGTCGCAGGCCTTCCCGCACCGGTTGATGTTGCCCCGCTCGAGGCGGATCTGGCGTCGGTTGAGGAAACTAATCAGAAGGTTCGTCACAACGCGACGGTGCGTGCTCACATCGCTAAGCGTGACGAGCTCCGCGGCAAGTACGACGAACTTACTGCGGGGTTGAAGGCGTTGGACGACAAGAAGGTTGCCGCGCTGAGTAAGGCGGAGTTCCCGGTTCCTGGTTTGTCGGTGTCTGATGACGGCGTGCTTCTGGATGGCGTGCCGTTCAAGCAGGCGAACACGGCGGCACAGATCAAGGCTGCGTTTGATCTTGTTACGTCTGCTCAGCCGGAGTTGCGGATTGTGCAGATCCGGGATGGCTCGCTGTTGGATTCGGACAGTCTCGCGCATATCGAGAAGGTTGCTTCTGAGCGTGGGTTCCTGGTGTTGGTTGAGGTTGTTGATGAGTCCGGCACTGTCGGGTTCACGTTCAAGGACGGGAAGGTGCAGGCGTGACTGAGTACAAGGAAACCCGCATCGAGGTTGAGCAGACCGCCGCGGGGCGCGGGCGGGCGATCCGTGACCTGACTGTGCAAGACCGGATCGAGTTTCGATATAACCGAGCACCTGAGGGTGTGGTTGTTGACTCTGGCGTCTATGCCGACGATGACGGCTGGCTGTTCATGGGGGCTGGGGATGAAATGCGTACGGAGGATGGTACGGACGATAAGTGGGTAGGGAGTAATCCGTATTACGTGCTACTCGCCGTCATCAAGCGCACGCCGATCCCGTCGCCTGCCGACGCTAAGCCGGGAGAGGCTTGGGGTGATGAGATGGAGACGGACTGGCGAGCCGTCTACCTACCCGACGCGGTGACTGTCCCGCGCCCCTGGGTGGGGTCCCTGCCTGGCAGCAGAAATCACTGGCACTCTTTCGAAAAAATCGAGGAGATGGCCCGCGATCATGGCTGGGTAAAGCTTTACGAGGGCGGGGAAGAGGTGGCGTCGTGATCATTCCGGACATGCCGGAGGTTGAGTATCACGCTCATCCGGCACTTTCATCTACTGGGGCACGGGACTTGTTGAAGTCGCCGGCCCTTTTTCGTTACCGGCAGACGTCAGCGCGTAAGGATACGGCGGCGTTCGATCTTGGGTCGGCTGTGCATGCCCGCGTGCTGGGCGCTGGTTGGGATGTTGTTGAGCTGGACTTCCCTGATTGGCGCACGAAGGCGGCGCGTGACGCGCGTGACGCTGTCCGTGCTGAGGGTGGCATCCCGCAGTTGGTGAAGGACATGCGGCCGGTGCATGGGATGGTTGAGGCCGTTCTTATGCATGAGGATGCTGCCCGGTTGTTGGCTGTGCCGTCGCGTCGTGAGGCGTCGGTGTTTGGTCAGTCGTCGGAAGGTGTTGAGGTTCGGGCACGGTTCGACATTCTCACTGACCAGCCGGTAGGCATCGACCTGAAGACCACGTTGGATGCTTCACCGCACGGTTTCGGCAAGTCGGTTGGTGCGTACCGGTATGACATTCAGGCAGGCCACTACGCCGACACGTACAAGTTCAGTGAGGGTGTTGAGCTCGACAGTTTCAAGTTCATCGCCGTCGAGAAAACCGCCCCGTACCTGGTCGCCGTATACACCCTCAACCCGTACTCGCTGCATGTCGGCCGCGACTACGCCAGACGTGCACGCGAACTCTACGCAGAAGCCACCGCAACTGGTGTGTGGTCTGGGTATGTGGGCGACACGGACATTGACGCACCGGCGTGGGTGCACTTCCAACACGACGATGACTTCGGCAACGGAACAGAAATGGAGATCCGCTAATGGATATCAGTGCTACGACTGCACCGAAGTCGGACCAGCAGAATTACGAGGACTACCTGGGCGGGCCGAAGACAGTGACCGTCGCGGATGTGCGACCGGGAACCTCGGAACAGCCTGTCGAGGTGCACCTGGTCGAGTTCCCCGGCCGACCGTTCAAACCCTCGAAGACTGCACGGCGCATGCTGATTGCGGCGTGGGGAAAAGAAGCAGACGACTACCTTGGCCGGCGCATGACGCTGTACGGCGATCCGACTGTGAAGTTCGGCGGGCAGGCTGTCGGTGGTATCCGGATCTCGCATGTGTCGCACATTGATAAGCCGGTGAGTATCGCGTTGACGGTCACTCGGGGGAAGCGGGCGATGCACACGATCCAGCCGCTCCCGGATAACACGGTGGCTCACATTGCGGCGTTTGCTGCTGCTGCCAGCCTCCCGGAGTTACAGGAGGCATGGCAGGCAGCAAGCGCGGATGGTGTCACAGGCAACCCGTCAGTGATCGCCGCGAAAGACAGACGGAAGAACGAGTTGCAAGGGGCTTCTGATGGCTAGGTTGCGGGTTTGGTCGAAGCCGTTGGGTGCTGGCCCGCGCCGTTACTGGTTGTGGTCAGTCACCGGGCATCAAGGCGTTGAGGTCATGCGAGATGACGGCTACGGGACGTGGTGGCGTGCGTACGTCATCGGTCATAACGCGCTCGTCGGTGCGGTCCTTGTTGAACGCCACGGGCACACGTTGAGGCCTTGGTCGGAACTCGTAGACGAGGCGGATACCGACTGGGGGTGACGGGCGCTCAGTATCGGCGGGCAGCCGCGAAGACAGCCTGCTGAAAGTTGGCGTGTTCTTCGGGGTCGCCGTTGTCGTTCATGCCGAACACTTTGAAACCTGTTTCGGTTTTACGGATCTGCCCTTTTGGAGTCGCGCCGTTGTGCACCGCCCAGCTTCCGTCCGCACCGTCTCGGCCCACATGGTGCGACTGGTTTTTAAAGGAGAAATGCTTCCCAGCAGTTGCGTCGGACTCGGTAATTTCATAATCAGAATTATTCATAATAACTCCATTCTAGCACGAATGGAAAACATTCTTAATTAGGCAGAGAAAGGAGGGGGAATTGGCGAAGAAAGACGACAGATTGTTTGCCCGTCTGGATTTGGATTATGCGGATCATCCGAAGATTGTTCGTCTGTCGGACAGTGCGTTCAGGGCTCATATCGAGATGATTTTGTATGCGCGGAAGTACATGACGGATGGTGTGATCCCAAACCGAGTCGCTAACCGACTGGGTTATGAGTCGGTTTTGGAGTTGTTGCAAAACGATGCAGAAACACCATCTTTGATCGATAACGGTGATGGGACGTACTCGTTGCATGGGTATGCGGACATGAACGAGACCAAATCGGACATTGAGGAGCGAAAAGCGCGGAATCATGCGAATGGTAGGCGTGGCGGCCGTCCCCGAAAAACCCAGTCGGTTACCGAGTCGGATACCCAGTCGGTACCCCAGTCGCAAACCCACTCGGGTACCCAGAAAAAAGCAGAGACAGAGACAGAGACAGATATATCTCTCTCTAAAGAGAGAGATAGCACCACTAGCCGTGGTGCACGTCTCTCGGAGGGGTGGATGCCGTCCCAAGAGTCGATCGACAAGATGCGGGCAGAAGCTCCCGACGTTGATGTGCGTGCTGAGCATGCAGTGTTCGTGGACTACTGGATCGCTCAACCAGGGCAGAAGGGTGTGAAGCGTAATTGGGATTCAACGTGGCGTAACTGGATGCGCCGCAAACAAACCGACCACGCGAATAAACGCACCAAGCCGGCGCCCGCGGAACGTGCCGCACAAACCGCGAACCTCGGGCGCACACTCGCCACCGACCTATTGGAGATCGAATGACGTTAGAAGAATGCGCCAAAGTGCTGGCGAAGATCCAGTTAGGCGATAACCGGCAAGTCGACAAACTCGTTCTCGCGGAATGGCACGACACGATCGGGCACCTGGATTTCTTGGACGCGATCGCGGCGGTGAAGGCGCACAGGCAGGAATCGACCGAGTACTTGTTGCCGGCGCATCTGATCAGGTTCGTGCGTCGTATGCAGGAGCGTGCGATCCCGAACCGTGAGCTCCCAACCGCCGAAACGTGCACGCACAAAGTGCTGGCCGGTGTGTGTGTCCATTGCGGATGGATACCCGATGAGTGACTTTGACCCGTTTGCTGCGTTTCTGGCGCATGTGTCGAAGCGTCCTGTCCGTCTCGAGCAGGAACGCTTCGGGGCCCCGTCGGATGTTGAACGGCCTGGCACACGTTCGGAGCGTGCAGCACGTGCGTTTTACGAGTGGGAGGGCCGCAACGTCATGGAAGCCCGCAACAGACCGGATGAGGCGCAAGTGATCCGTGACGGTGCGCTGCTCGCGGAAATGGACGAGTGGGTTGCAGCCCGTGAAGCCACCCAACACCGCAACCAGAAACGCGCACCGTCCACTGTCGAGGAACAAATCGCCGCATACAGGCGCCGCAAACACGCCGCATAACCAAACACTCAAACATTTCACGACCCCGCCAACCACTGGCGAGGGTCATTTTTTATGCCCCAAGGAGGCAACACAACATGGCAAATGAAACCATCATCACCGTCATCGGGAACCTGACCGCCGACCCCGAACTGAGATACACGCAGGGCGGGCTGGCTGTGGCGAACTTCACCATCGCCTCGACCCCTCGCACCTTCGACCGTCAGTCGAACGAGTGGAAGGATGGCGAGGCGCTCTTCTTGCGCGCCAGCGTGTGGCGTGAATTCGCTGAAAACGTCGCAGGAACCCTGACGAAGGGCTCGCGCGTGATCGTGCAGGGCCGTCTGCGTCAGCGCTCCTACGACACCAAGGAAGGCGAAAAGCGCACCGTCATCGAGCTGGAGGTCGACGAGATCGGCCCGAGCCTTCGCTACGCGACGGCTCAGGTGACTCGCTCCAGCGGCGGTGGCGCCGGTGGTGGACGTGGCCAGGCCCCGGTTCAGCAGCAACAGCAGCAGTACCAGCAGAACGACGAGCCGTGGGCCGCATCCGGTCCCGCTGTCTCTGGTGGCAACGCTGGCGGCTGGAACACTCCGGGCTCCTTCGGCGACGACACACCCTTCTGATTCACGTCCCGCCAGGCGGGATTCTCAACTTTCTTATCGATAAGGAAAAACTATGGCTGGAAAGTCAAGCGGCACGAGCCGCAAGCCCCGCGGAAAGGGCGCAAAGGTCGTCGCTCCGGCGAAGGCCATCCGCGTAGGCGTCATCGACTACAAGGATGTCGCAACTCTCCGTAAGTTCGTTTCTGAGCGCGGCAAGATCCGTGCACGCCGCATCACCGGCGTCTCCGTCCAGGAGCAGCGTCTCATTGCACGTGCCGTCAAGAACGCCCGTGAAATGGCGCTCCTGCCCTACGCCGGCTCCGGCCGCTAAGGAGTACGAATATGTCGAAGCTCATTCTCACGCACGAGGTTGATGGCCTCGGAACCGCTGGTGACGTCGTTGAGGTCAAGAACGGCTACGCCCGTAACTACCTGGTTCCCCAGGGCTTTGCTGTTGTCTGGTCGCGTGGCGGCCAGAAGCAGGTCGAGCAGATCAAGGCTGCGCGCGCTGCGCGCGAGCTGGCATCGCTTGAGGACGCTCAGGCCCTGAAGTCCTCGCTCGAGGGCACCAAGGTCAAGCTGGTCGTCAAGGCTGGCAACGAGGGTCGCCTGTTCGGCTCGGTTAAGCCCACGCAGATTGCCGACGCTGTCGCTGCTGCTGGTCTTGGCCAGGTTGACAAGCGCAAGGTCCAGATCACCAACCAGATCAAGGTCGTGGGCAACCACGAGGCCACCGTTCGTCTGCACGAGGACGTTCTGGCCACCATCACCCTTCAGGTCGTCGCGGCCAAGTAAGGTTCAACGCTCCGTGTGAGCGTCGCCGGAGGGGGAGAGCACATGCTCTCCCCCTCCGGTTTTTTGTGTCCGCTGTGGTGCCTGTGGAGCCTCCGTGCAGGGTCCGTGATCTGACTCTGGCGGGGCTACGACACGGTGTCGCCGGTGACTGCTCTGTGGCACAGCTGGCGGATGCGGAACCGGCCCGCTGCTGACAGACGATGGGCGCGTATGTAGTGGCTCAAACGGGGTGACAACAGCCCCCGTCGATGGGGCAATGTGACGTGAGTTTTCCCCAGAAAGTGTGGCTAGCGTGTCGTCAAGAGCAATCGTTCAAGCTTTAGTTGAAAGAGCTTGATTCCCACAGGTTGTGAATGAATGAAATCCCTGGTCAGAGCGAATCTTCATAAATTCACTCCCCAAGATATCCACAGGGTTTCTCCCCTGTTTTTCACAGATCGTTCGGCGTTGCACCCACGTTGTCCACAAAGTTATCCACAGGAAGATTTGCCTTGAGGAAGGGGCGGTCTTTAGGGTAAAGCAACTGCTCCCACCCGCCCGCCTGTCACGGGTTGACGTTGCCGTGTATCCGAGTGTTGATGTCGGTGGTTTGTGGTCACATATGACCCTGGTCGCGTTCGAGGCCAGCAGGCGTGATCAGGCAGTTCGTAATCGGAAAGAAGGCTGCGGTGTCCCTAGCTCAAATCGGCTCGGTTCCCCCGGGACCCAGGTCCTCCGGGGCTATGCCATCGGAGGAGCCGCGCCACGATCGCACCCCACCCCATGATCTGCTTGCCGAGCAGTCGGCGCTTGGCGGCATGCTGCTGTCCAAAGACGCCGTTGCTGACGTTGTTGAGACCGTTCGTGGCCAGGATTTCTACGTTCCCAAGCACGAGATCGTTTTTGACGCCCTGCTGTCGCTCTACGCGCGGGGTGAGCCAACTGATGTGATCGCCGTCACGGACGAGCTGATCAAGAGCGGTGATCTCAGCCGAGCGGGTGGGGCTGACTACCTGCACACGCTGACCTCTCTCGTGCCAACGGCGGCCAACGCGGGGTACTACGCGGGCATCGTTGCCGAGCGGGCGCTCCTTCGTCGGCTGGTTGAGGCCGGGACGCGCATCGTCCAGATGGGGTACTCCGGCGAGGGCGAGGTCCTTGACCTGGTCAACAACGCCCAGGCTGAGATCTACAGCGTTGCCGGTGGTGTTGAAACAGAGGACTACGTTCCGCTGAGTGACGCCGTTGGCGTGGCCATGACAGAGATCGAGGCCGCGGGCGACTCAGATGGCGGGATGTCGGGTACTCCCACCGGATTTGTTGAGATGGATGACCTGACCAACGGTTTCCATGGCGGTCAGCTCATCATCGTCGCTGCTCGTCCCGCCATGGGTAAGTCCACGCTTGCGCTTGATTTCTGCCGTGCTGCGTCCATCACGCACAACATGCCGTCCATCTTCTTCTCGCTTGAGATGGGGCGGAGTGAGATTGCCATGCGTTTGTTGTCCGCGGAGGCCTCCGTGCCGCTGCAAAACATGCGTAAGGGCACCATGGAGGACCGCGACTGGACCAAGGTGGCGTCAACGCGGGGCAAGATTAACGACGCGCCGCTGTACATCGACGACAGTCCCAACATGACGCTGGTTGAAATCCGGGCCAAGTGCCGACGGCTTAAGCAGAAGGTTGGCCTCAAGCTGGTTGTCATTGACTACCTCCAGCTGATGACAAGCGGAAAGCGTGTGGAGAGCCGTCAGCAAGAGGTATCGGAGTTCTCCCGTGCCCTCAAGCTCTTGGCTAAGGAACTTCAGGTTCCCGTCATCGCACTGTCGCAGCTGAACCGTGCGTCGGAGCAGCGGGCAGACAAGATGCCAGCCGTCAGCGACCTCCGTGAGTCTGGATCGCTTGAGCAGGACGCGGATATGGTTATTCTCCTTCACCGCGAGAGCGTGTATGAGAAAGACAGCCCGCGCGCGGGTGAAGCCGATCTGATTGTGGCCAAGCACCGTAACGGTCCGACCAGGACCGTCTCCGTGGCGTTCCACGGGCACTACTCGCGCTTCGCCGACCTGGCGCCCGGCATCTAGCCTGCGTGCCCACCTGTCCACGACCACTCTCTGCGCCACGTAGACTGGACGTGAACCGCACCGGACGAAAGAGGCTCAACAGTGCCAGGCACGACTCCCGTATCAACGGGACAACACCCGTACTGGGGTCCACTGGCGTTGCGTGGAGTATTGAGTTTTGCGGTTGGTGTCGCCGTCACCTTCTCCATTGATCACTCCGCTTCGCAGGGAATGCTGTTGTTTGGCGTTTTTGCCATCGTCAGTGCCGTGGCGGTTGGTGCATGGAGCATCAGAGTGCTGGATGCTCCCTGGTCGCGTTTTGCGGCTGCGCAGGCCGTGATCACCCTCGTGGCCGGAGTGTGTGCTCTTGCTCTTCAGGGAGCTGATGTCACTGTCTGGCTCCTCCTCATGGCGTGCTGGGCGGGCGCGAGCGGTGTCGTTGAGCTGATCGGTGGAATTCGTGCACGGGGCCGTGTTGCCTACTCGCGTGAGTGGGTTTTCTCCGCCGCGCTGACGATGGTGCTCGCGATTGTCTTTGTTGTTGTACCAAGCGACTTTTTTGTGCAGTACGGCGGAATGGAGAACGTCCCCGGTGCGCAGACCGCCTCAGTGCTCACCGTTGGTGTTTTTGGTGCGTATGCCGCAATTCTTGGCGTCTACCTGGTGATTGCCGCGCTGAGCTACAAGTGGGGCACCGAGCAGGATGACGCCGTCACCGCCACCACCGATCAGGAGGTTGCTCGATGAGCACCGAGCCCCGCAAGCCCAGTCGGCGTGAAATCCTGAAGCCCGTCGAGCTGATCGTTATCTCAGCCATTCTTGGTGTGTTCACCGGGCTGATCACTCTGATGTCCACGCGGGACGTCATTTTTGCGCTGATCGCGTTTGGTGTCGCCTTCATCGTTTCCCTCGTTGGTATCGCCATGTTTGCGCTGTCCGTCAAGCCGGATGATTTTGAGCGTCACGACATCAGCGAGCAGGACGGCGACGAGGACAAGCGCGCCAGCGGGCACTAGGCCCATCCGCTGAGTGCTCGGCGCTCGGCGTTCGGTACCCTCTGGCCCGCATCAGGCGATCGGTGCCCTCTGGCCCGCATCAGGCGATCGGTGCCCTCTGGCCCGCATCAGGCGTTCGGTGCCTTACGGGTCGATGCTCGGCGTCTGTTGTCTCGCTGGTCTCTGTCAGGCGTTCGGTGCCATGACGGCCGGTGCTTGCCGCCCATTGCCTGGTGACTGGTCCTCGGCGACCCATGGCGGGTGCCCGCCGGCCGGTGCTCGGTGGTCATCGCTGACGGCGCGCGGTCCGGCGGTTTTGCCTGCCGTGGTTTTTCGTGCGGCCACTCTGATTGCGTCTCGGAGTAGGCGGACAAACAGGCAGGCGGCCAAGTGAGCACGTGAGCAGGCGGGCGGGACAGGTGAATAAGCGGGGGGAAGCGGCCAAGCAGGCAAGCAGAGAAGCAAATGTGAGCGCGTGTTGGTCGTCGGCTTGACATCCTGGCCGTTACTTGGTTGGTTAGTTACATCACTAATGAACCAAGGAAGGGAGTGTGATGGACGACTTCAGGCCGATCTTCGTTCAGATCTCAGAGCAGATCGAAAACGACATCATCTCCGGAGCCCTGCCAGAAGAGGCGCAGGTGCCCTCAACGAACGAGTTCGCCGCCTTCCACCGCATCAACCCGGCCACGGCCAACAAGGGCATGACGCGACTGGTCGACAACGGAATCCTCTACAAGAAACGAGGCATCGGAATGTTCGTCGCAACCGGAGCCCGCGAGACCCTGGTGTCGCAGCGGCGGGACCGCTTCGCCACCGAGTTCATCGCCCCACTGATCGCTGAAGCCGCCAAGCTCGGCATCACCCCAGACCAACTCAGCAGCATGATTCAGACCACGCCATCGGAGGCATCATGACCAGCACCGTCGTGCAGGCCCGCGGACTGAGCAAGAGCTACGGCTCGCTCACCGCACTCGACAACGTCGACCTGACCATCACAGAAAACAAAATCTATGGGCTGCTTGGCCGCAACGGTGCAGGCAAGACCACCATCATGCAGCTGCTCACCGGACAGATCTTCCCCGACGCGGGGGAGCTGCAGGTCTTCGGCGCCGCACCGGCCGAAAACGGCGACGTCCTGTCTCAGTTGTGCTTCATCGCCGAGTCGCAGAAGTACGCCGACGGATTCCACCCCAAGCACGTTTTTGAGGCGGCACCGTGGTTCTTCCCCAACTGGGATCAGGACTTTGCCGACCAGCTGATCGCCGAGTTCCGGCTGCCCGTCAACCGCCAGATCAAGAAGCTGTCCCGTGGTCAGCTCTCGTCGGTCGGAATCATTGTTGGCCTTGCCTCGCGTGCCCCCGTCACGTTCTTTGACGAGCCCTACCTTGGCCTTGACGCCGTGGCTCGCACGATCTTCTACGACCGTCTACTTGAGGACTACGCCGCGCACCCGCGCACCGTGATCCTGTCGACGCACCTCATTGATGAGGTCAGCCGTCTGCTTGAGCACGTCATCGTGATCGATGAGGGACGCGTCCTGATTGACTCCGACGCGGACGACCTCCGCGACGCGGCCAGCACCGTTGTGGGTGCGGCCGGCGCGATCGACCGGTTCAGCCAGGGGCGCACGGTTCTGGGCCGGGAGAACATCGGTGGCCTCGCCTCCATCACGGTGGAGGGGGCGCTCAGCCCGCAGGACCGTGCCGAGGCCGCGGAGTCTGGACTTGAGGTCACACCGGTGTCCCTCCAGCAGCTTGTTGTCCACCTGACCGGCGGAGCATCCGTCGCAACCGAGGGGAGTAACTAATCATGAGTGCTCACACTGTTTCAGCGACACCGAGCGCGGCGCGCGCGGTCACCCAGCCCGGTCGCATCGGTCGGATTGTTCGTCTCCATTTGCTCACCCCGTCGACCTTTATCGGCATTCCGTGGCTGATCCTCGTGACCGCCTTTGGCGTCTCGCTTGTGATCGCGGCGTGGGTGTCAGCCGCTTCCGGCGCCGAGGTTGACGAGGGCATGCGCTACAGCTGGGCCGTGCTGTCCCCGCAGTGGTACCTGGCGGTTGTTGGCGTCCAGTCGATTGGTTTGACGTTCCAGTTTGCGCTCGGATTTGGGACAACGCGCAGGGACTTCTGGATCGGAACATCGGTCCTGTTTGTTGGCCTTGCCGCGGTCAATGCCCTGGCCTACGCGGCACTGACACGCATCGAGATCGCAACAAACGGGTGGGGCATCGGGGCGCACATGTTTGACGCGCTCTGGTACGGCCTCGGCCCCTGGTACCAGGACGCGTACACCGCGTTTGTGATGCAGCTCTTTGTGCTCTTCCTCGGGGCCACAGCCGCCGCCGTGTACATGCGCTGGCGGGCCAGGGGCATGCTGATCGCGACGGGCGGTGTGCTCGCCCTTCTGCTGGCATTCGGAACGGTGCTGACCCTCAACAACGCCTGGGGTGACGTTCTGGTGTGGGGCGCTGATGTGGGAATCAGCGGCATCTTCACCGTGGTTCTGGCCATCACCGTTGCGCTCGCGCTCGCCGGGTATCGGGTGCTGTCCCGGGCAACACCGCGGAGTTAGCCGAGAGTGGGTGCGCCGCGAGGGGCACCCACCTCCACGAATGCCTCGTGCCTCTGACCAAACCTTCTGGTCAGAGGCACGAGGCATCTGTGGATTCAGCCGATGGTCGGCGTCCGGCGTCCGGTTACGGCAGGCGGTCAACCAGCTCGTCGGCCAGGCCGACGTAGCTGTCAGGGGTCAGAGCAAGAAGTCGAGCCTTGGCCGCCTCGCCAATGTCGAGAGCGGACACGAACGCGGTCAGGTCCGCAGCACCAATGCGCTTGCCACGGGTCAGGTCCTTGAGCATCGCGTACGGGTCGCTGATGGAGGAACGGCCGGCAACAACCTCTGCACGGATGACCGTCTGAATAGCTTCGCCAAGGATCTCCCAGTTGCCGTCAAGATCGGCGGCAAGCACGGCCCTGTCCAGGTCGATCTCGCCGAGTCCACGACGCAGGTTGTCCAGGGCAAGAAGCGAGTGGCCAAAACCGACGCCGATGTTGCGCTGGGTGGTGGAGTCAGTCAGGTCACGCTGCAGGCGACTGGTCACCAGTGTTGCGGCGAGCGAATCAAGGATGGCGCTGGAGAGCTCAAGGTTGGCCTCGGCGTTCTCAAAACGGATCGGGTTGATCTTGTGCGGCATCGTTGATGAGCCGGTGGCCCCTGCCTGCGGAATCTGGCGGAAGTAGCCCAGCGAGATGTAGGTCCACACGTCGGTTGCCAGGTTGTGCAGGACACGGTTGGCGTGCGAGACGCGGTTGTAGAGCTCGGCCTGCCAGTCGTGCGACTCGATCTGAGTGGTGAGCGGGTTCCAGACCAGGCCAAGCGACTCAACAAACTCACGAGACACGGTGGTCCAGTCGGCGTCAGGGTCGGCAACGACGTGGGCGGCAAAGGTCCCGGTCGCGCCGGAGAACTTGCCCAGGTACTCGGTTCCCTCAACCTGAGCGGCAATGCGCTCAAGACGCCACGCGGTGACGGCAAGTTCGCGACCCATTGTGGTCGGCGTTGCGGGCTGACCGTGGGTGCGCGAGAGCATGGCATCCGCGCGGTACTCGTGAGCCTGCTCACGCAGGGCAGTGATGACGCCACGCAGAGCGGGCAGCCACACGGACTGGACCGCAGAGGAAACGGTGAGGGCGTAGGAGAGGTTGTTGATGTCCTCGCTCGTGCAGGTGATGTGTGTGAGCTCAGCGATGGCGTCAAGACCAAGCGTGCTGAGACGGTCGCGGACCAGGTACTCAACGGCCTTCACATCGTGGCGGGTCACCGCCTCCTTTTCTGCGAGCCAGGCGATCTCGGTCTCAGAGAAGTCAACGTAGAGGGCGCGGAGCGCGTGCTGCTGCTCATCGCTGAGGGGGGAGGACCCGAACATGGAGTGCTCGGTCAGGTAGATGATCCACTCAACCTCAACCTGCACGCGCGCACGGTTGAGTCCTGCCTCTGACAGGTAGTCACCAAGGCCACTGACGGCGGCACGATAACGGCCGTCCAGCGGGCTGAGTGGCTGAGGGGGAAGTGAGGTCATCAGAGTGCTCCCTGTTGGATGGCTGGTTTGATCTGGCGGAACAGCTGTGCTGACGCCACCTCAATCATGCCTAAAACCTGCTCGAACGCCGCATCGTCGGAGTAATACGGGTCAGGAACATCACGATTGT
>JBQELM010000005.1:0-20205 GCA_052103915.1 Mycetocola sp.
CCGTGCGGGCAGCACGCACAGGAACGGTTAACCGAACCCGCGTCAGCGAGCGCGACAGCCCGCTATAGACGGATCAACCCCCGAGCCACCCCGGCGGTGATCGCCGCCTGCCGATTGGTGACGTCCAGCTTGGTGAACACCCGGTGCAGGTGCGTTTTGACGGTCGCCTCGCTGACAAAAAGACGGGCGGCCAGGTCGCGGTTGCTCAGTCCCTCCGCGGCAAGCGTCAGCACGGCCAGCTCCCGCGCGGTGAGGGCGTCCTGCGGGTGCTGCATCCGGTCAAGCAGCATCGCAGCCACAGGGCCGCCGAGTGCAGCGGTGCCCCGCGCCGCATCACGGATCGCGCCAAAAATCTGCGCCGGCTCGGTGTCCTTCACCAGATAACCAGCCGCACCGGCATCGATCGCGCGGACAATATCAGCGTCTGCGTCGAAGGCAGAAAAGATGATCACCCGCACGGCCGGGTCCACCTGCAGAACTGCCTCGGTCGCAGCGATGCCGTCCCTCTCCCTGTCCCCCAAATCCAGGTCGGCGAGGATGACGTCCAACCGGCCGACCCGAGTCAGCTCAACGGCTTCAGCGGCGCTACTCGCCTCGGCAACAACCTCAAAATCCGGTTGGGTTGCCAACAGGGCGCGCATGCCGTGGCGGACGACGGGGTGGTCGTCAAGCAGCAGAATCCGAATCACGCGACCCCCCCCGTTCCCGCGTTCACCGTCGCGGTGCCGCGCTGGCCGTCACGGGGAACGGTGGCTGTCACCGTGGTTCCGGCCCCCTCACTCGACTCAATGTGCAGCGTCCCACCCAGGCTCTCGACCCGCCAGCGCATGGCCCGGATGCCGTACCCCTGAGACGCTCCGCCCTTCTCACCGTCCGCAACAAAAAAACCGCGTCCGTGATCCGTAATCCGCACTCGGACCGTGGCGCTGTCGCCGTCAACCGTCACCTGAGCGCGCACCGGCTCGTCGTCAGACGATGCGGGATCACCGGCGTGTTTGCGAACATTGATCAGCGCCTCCTGCACCACCCGGAGTAGCGCATGGGCGAGAGCCGGTGCGGGTTCCGCCCCGTCCCCAGTAACGGTCAGTGCCGCCCCGTGCTCGGCCGTCAGCTCGGCCAGTCCCGACGTGAACGAGACCCTCCGCTCTCCGTCACCCTGAGGGAACCCGTGCAGCACCCGGCGGGTCTGCGCAAGCGCATCACGCAACACGTCCCTAGCCTGGTGCACCGCACTCCGGTCAGCGCTCGGGTCACCCACCCGGTCAGCCGTTTCAAGCAACAGCAGGGCACTCGCCGTCCGCTGGACAGCGGTGTCATGCAGTTCACTCGCCACACGGCTCCGTTCCGCCTGTGCACCGGCCTCCCTCGCGGCCTCGGCCAGTTGGGAGCGGGTGGCGACCACCTCGGCGAGCAGAGTGCGCTGCTCGTCAAGCGACTGTTCCAGAGCCCGGTACACCAGGGACAGCACCGTCCCGCCAAACAGAGGTCCAAGCACAAGCCCCAGATCCTGCCCCTGGGACATCAGCAGAAGACCAACGCTGACCGACACCACAATCACCAGGGAGGCCCCCAGCGCGGCCCAGCCGCGCAGCACACGATGCACCGCAAAAAACAGGGCGAAGGCGCACCACCCGTACGACGGCGCCAGCACAACAAGAGGAACCCACAGCAGGCTGGCCAGAAGAAGACCAGCGGTTTCGCCCCGTCCGCGTCTGGCAAGGACAGCAAACGCGTAGGTCACCGTCACCCCAACCGCCAGAGCGAGGACAACGGTTCCCTGACCGGCGAGGTCATGGTTACTGAAGTATCGGAGCGTGCAGACCAGGAGCAGCAGGGCAAAACCCACATCAACGGTGGCATCAACCCACCAGGAACGGCCGGGCCGCGCACGGGGGTGAACCGCTGAGGCGGCAAAGGTGTCCACCGCTCAAGTGTGCGGGATGGGCGTGGAGCGCGCATCAATCATTTGGTTGACACGGTCCGATCCGTTCGAGCGATGCGCCCCGTCGGCACACGGCCAACGATGGGAGTCGTGACGGTGCATCCGCACCGTTGAGCACCGTTGATCGGAGAACCCATGACCGTCTCACGCCGCCTTGTCCCCGTCGCCGCCCTCGCCGCAGCCGCGGCCCTCGTCCTCGCCGGGTGTACCTCCGGTCAGCAGGTGGAATCCGCCGCAGCACAGCCGCAGACCGTTGCCGAGAACACCGTCACCGCTGATCGGCTCAGCGCCGCAACAGCGGCAACGGCTGCGAGCGCGGCCCTCGCTCAGTGCGCCAGTGACGGGCGTGGCTCGGTGTCGGTGGCGGTTGTTGACCGCAACGGTCAGTTGCAGGCTTTTGTCCGTGGCGACAATGCAGCAGAGCACACCATCGAGGCAGCTACACAGAAGGCGTACACGGCCGCGGCGTTCGGCGCGAACACCTCTGAGCTGGTGGAGCGTGCTGATGACAACGGGCTGCACCGGCTGCCGGGAACCCTGTTCATGCCGGGAGGCGTCAGCGTGAAGGTTGCCGACGCATCCATTGCGGGGATCGGTGTTGGCGGTGCGCCCTCAGGCATGGACGACCAGTCCTGCGCCGCCGCGGGTCTTGAGGCCATCGCAGCCGATCTGGGGTAGATGTGGCCACACCCGGTCATCGCGGTAGGACTCGGTCATCGCGATAGGACTCGGTGGGCCACACACCTCTGCCCGGGGCGATCACTCGTCCCAGGCAGAGGTGTGTGGGCCGTGTCGGCGCTTACAACAGATCAGGGGCGCGGCGCACCGTAGGTGGTTGGGCCGCTGACCTCTGCAACGCTCTCCCACCGGCCGGAACGCACCGAATCCTCGGCGGCCTGGAGCACGGCCGTCGCCTGCCAACCGTCGGAGACAGACGGGGCCAGCTGCACCCCGTCGGCCACGGAGCGGAGGAACTGCGCCGCCTCGATCGTCTTGAGGTCGTCAAAGCCCATCGAGGTTCCCGCCCCCGGCTGGAACCGGCCAAACTCGCCCACACCCGGACGGGCAAAAACGGTGCGGTATCCGGTGCCGTCCGTGGCCAGCTGGAGCTCGTTCAGACGCTGGAAGTCCCACCGCAGCGACCCCTCGGTCCCAAAGACCTCGATGACGTACTCCGCGTGCGGGCCAACCGCGACCCGCGTTGATTCGAGCGTGGCGACGGCACCGCCGTCCAGCCGGGCCAGGATCGCCGCGTAGTCCTCGTTCTCCACGGCACCGAGCGGCTGATTGGCCGAAACCTCGTCGCCGCGGCGCGCCGTGGCGGAGGCGGGGATGGGGCGCTCGGTGATGAAGGTTTCCGTCATGGCCGTCACCTGCGTGATCCGGCCAACAAGGTAGTGCGCCAGGTCAACACCGTGCGCAAGCAGGTCGCCCAGAACACCCGACCCGGCCCGGCCCCGCTCAAAGCGCCAGGTGAGTGCTGCCCTGGGGTCGGAGGAGTAGTCGGCGTTGAGCCTGACGTGCAGGTTGGTGATCCGACCGAGGGTGCCGTCGGCGATCAGTTCCTTGGCGTACTCAACGGCCGGCGCATGCCGATAGTTGAACCCGACGGAGGTGACAAGGCCCGCGGAGTGGGCCGCCTGGGCGATCTCCGCTGATTCCTGGATGCCACGGCCCATCGGCTTTTCGATCCAGAAGGGCTTGCCAGCTGCGGCGGCCTGAAGCGCGAAGGTGTGGTGGAGGAAGTTGGGTGCGCAGATGGAGACCACGTCAACGTCGGGGTGCGCCAGAACGTCGGCGATATCTGCGGTGCTCTCGCGGTAGCCCAGCCGGTTGACGGCATCAGCGGCCGCCGCGGGGTTCGGGTCAGCGGCAATCACCAGCTCCGGTGTGATGTCCAGCTCCGGGTAGTACTCGTGAACGTTCCGGTAGGAGCGGGAGTGCAGTCGCCCCATCCAGCCGACGGAAACGAGGCCAACGCCGATTGTGCGAGCCATGGTGGTCCTTTCGCGCAAGCCACCGCGGCAACCGAGCGTCGATGCGGGGCGTCTGAGATCAAAAACAACTGTCCAAACGTCTTGGACAACTGTGTGTGATTCAATATAAGCCAGCAGAAGCAGTGAATCAACATCAGACCACCTCTCCCCAGCACACAGGAAGCAGGACCCGGAATGACGCCGAGCACGGGCCCCGAATCAGCGGACAGCCCCCGAACGCCTCGCGTCAGTATCCGCGCTGTCGCCGAGCACGCCGGAGTGTCCAAATCGCTTGTTTCCCTTGTTCTGCGCGGTGCCCCCAACGTCAGCGACCAGCGCAGGCGCGCGGTGGAGCGCTCGCTTGACGAACTCGGGTACCGTGCCGACTCCCGCACCGTCAGCACCACCCGAAGCAGCACCGTCGGGGTCCTGGTTGATGATCTGCGCAACCCCTGGTTTGTTGACCTCCTTGAGGGCCTCACCGTCACCCTGGACGGGGCCGGTCGTGACCTTGTCATCGCCGACGCGCACCTTGACCGTCGGATCGGCCGCGACTCCGTCAACGTGCTCATGCGGGTCGGCATCGACGGACTCATCGTGGTCGGAGACAGCCAGGACCCGGCACACATCAGCGCCGCGGCCAGTCGCATCCCGGTGGTTCTGGCCGGAGGGTCGGCCACAGACCTGCCCGGGGTCGACGAGGTCATCAATGATGACCGCACCGGCTCACGGCTGATGACCGAGCACCTGATCGAGCTGGGCCACAGCCGCATCGCCCACCTCCAGGGCCCGGGGCGGGTGGGTGCCGACCGTCGTCTGGGATACGAGGACGCCATGTCTGCCGCGGGCCTGTCCGCTCAGATCCGGGTGGAGCCGGGAGCGTCAACGGAGCTCAGCGGGGCAGCGGCAGCGGGACGCCTGCTTGATGCTCCGGCCAACCGCCCCAGTGCACTGCAGTGTTTCAATGACGTGTGCGCCATCGGCGCCCTGGGTGCCGCCGCCGACCGAGGACTTCGAGTCCCTGACGACCTCTCTGTCACTGGGTACGACAACAGCTACCTGGCCAGCATCCGGCACCTCTCGCTCAGCAGCGTCGACACCGGGACATTTGCGATTGGCGCAACCGCCGGCCGTTCCCTGCTCGCCCGACTGGACGGCACGGCCCACCGCGAGGCGCAGGTGCACACAACGGCTCCCTCGCTTGTCATCCGAAGCACAACGGCGCGGCCCGCGGCGCTCTAAAACACCTGCCCGCACCCCACGACCCTCGGGTCTCGGAGCACGGGCAGGATGCCGTTCTGAACGTCTTAGGCTCGACGGTGCCGGGCCACCAGGTCCTCGATGGCGACACGCTGCGCCACAGACACCTCGTCGGCACGCTCGTCCTCCGCAAAGACGTTGGAGACGATGATGGCGTCATCACGGTCGAGGAAGCCGGACGCGCCAAGCGCACCAAACAGCTGCTCCCAGTCCACGTCTCCGTCACCGATACTGAGGTGCTGGTGCACCCGAGCGGCGTTGCCCGGAGGGTTGGAAATGTAGCGCAGCCCGTGTGAGCGGTGGTGGTCGTAGCTGTCGGCCGCGTACACGGTGCCCAGACGGGAGCCCAGCTCGGGGATGAGCGTCTCCGCCTGGTCCCCCATGTGGAAGGTGTGCGAACCGACGTACACAAACCCAACCCGATCGGAGTTGAGGCCACGAATGATGCGCCAGGCCTCCAGCCCGTTCTCGACAAAGTCGTCCGGGTGCGGGTCGATGTTGAACCGGATTCCCTCGCGCTCCAGCACGGGGAGCAGTTCCTCCATCGAGCGGTGGAAGGCGTCCTCCGACTCCTCCGCGCGCTCCGGCCGCCCGCTGAACTCGGTGTTGATGACCGGAACCTCCAGAATCGAAGCCAGCTCAATCACGCGACGAAGCTTCCGAACCGCGGCCATCCGACCCGGTTCATCCGGCCAGGACAGCCGGTGAACGGGAAGGAGGGATGGGATCTCAACGCCGGCGTCAGCCGCCCGCTTCTTGAACGCGCGAGCAAGTGCATCATCGGCGGTCGGGTGCCGGAAGAACGGCGCAAAGTCGACGTGCGGCGTCAGCTGAAGGGCGCTGTAGCCCAGCCGTGCCGCGATGTCGGGGAACTCAAGAAGCGCCGCATCGTGGTGGTAGGGGGTGGGGTCAAGAGCAATTTTCACCATGGTGGAGTGGTCCTCGTCGTCCGAAGGCTAGCTGTAGAAGTCGGGCTTGTCGGTGGCGTACACAACCTCAACGCGCTCGCCCGTCGCCTGGGCACGAACTGCGGCCTCCGCCACTGTCGCGGCCAGGTAGCCGTCCCACGCGCTTGGCCCGTCGATCTCTCCGCGGTGGCTGGCGTCAACCCAGCGCTGGATCTGGGTGTCGTACGCCGCGGCAAAGCGGGTGCGGAAGTCCTGGTGCTCGGCAACGCGGAAGGCTCCGTCGGTGAACACGCCGATCTGGGTGCTTCGACCGATCTCCGCGACACCACGCTCAAAAACGGCCTCGGTCTTGACCTGGTAACCAAACTGCGAGTTCACGTTGATCTCAACGTCGGCCAGTACACCGGACGCTGTCTCAAACAGCACAAGCTGCGGGTCGTTCAGCCAGGACGGCGCAAGCGTGTTGCGGCGCGGCTTCTTCACCTCAACCGCGGCGATCGGCTCACCAAACAGCCACGGCAGAACGTCGATCTCGTGAATGACCGAGTCGGTGATGAGCATCGAGTCGACGTAACCCTCGCCCGTTGACTGGTTGCGGTGCGCGGCGTGAACGGTGAGCAGCTGACCCAGCTGGCCCGACTCGATGAGCTGACGGAGCTGAATGTACTCGGCATCAAAGCGGCGCATGAAGCCAACCTGGATGTGCGGGCGGTCCAGCTTCTGCTCCGCCTCAAGCACACGGAGCGAGGACTCGGGGTCCGGTGTCAGCGGCTTCTCGCACAGGATGGCCAGCCCCGCCTCAAGGGATGGAAGAATGACGGCCTCGTGGAAGGGACCGGGGGTGGCGATGACAACGGCGTCGAGCGCATCGGCTGCGATGGCGTCCTCAATACGGCTGAACGCCTGAGCACCGGGGGCGTTGGCGACAGCGGCCTGGGCGCGGGCAGTATCCGGTTCAACAATGGCGGTGACGCGGGCACCGCTGATGCGGTTGTTAATGCGGCTGACGTGGTCAGCACCCATCATGCCGGCGCCTACAACGCCAACGCGGAGGTCGGAAGTGGTCATGGTTCTGGTTCTCCTTGAACGGTGATGCGTGAGTGTGAGGTCGTCACCGCCATCCGATGAACGGTCGGGAGCGGTGACGGAATGTGTGGTGGTGTGTTGTGCCGGGCGGCGACAGGGACGGGTGTTGGCGCTGTCCCCGCCGCCGTTTCGTCCGGGACGGAGGCGACTAGCCGAGCAGAGGCCGCTGGCGCTTCTGCTGCTCCACGTACTCGGCGCGAGCGCGGTCCGTGCTCTCCAGCTCGGAGATCTCAGCGACGGGAACGTCCCACCAGCCGGCACCGTCCGGCGCATAGATCAGCGGGTCGGAGTTGATGTGGATGACGGTGGAGCGGTCGGAAGCCTTGGCCGTGGCCAGCGCCGCACTCAGGTCCGTGATGGACCGCTCCCCCGGCTCTACCTCGATCACGTCAACACCGTAGCTGCGGGCGTTGGCAGCCAGATCGATGGGGAGGCGCTGCTCCCCCTCAAAGTTGCGGCTGTCCTCATCAAACTGGCGGTAGAGCGTTCCGAACCGCTCGGAGCCCACCGTCTCGGACAGGTGACCGATGGAGGCGTAACCGTGGTTCTGGATGATGACAACGATGATCTTGATGCCCTCGGCCACAGCGGTCACCAGTTCGGTGTGCAGCATCAGGTAGGAGCCGTCACCCACCATGACGATGACGTCACGGTCCTCACCGTTGGCCTCCGCGCCACGCTTGACCCCGAGCCCTCCGGCAATCTCGTAGCCCATGCAGGAGAAAGCGTATTCCACGTGGTAGCCCAGGCTGTCGCGAACACGCCACAGCTTGTGCAGGTCTCCGGGGAGCGATCCGGCGGCCTGAACGATGACGTCCTGCGGGTCGCTTGCGGCCTGCACGGCACCGATGATCTCGGGCTGGCCGGGAAGCTCACGGCCGGAGGCCGCAAAGGCCTCGTCAACCGATGCGTCCCACGACGCCTTCTCCACGCGCACCCGCTCGGCGAGCTCGTCGGAGACAACCACGGTGCTGAACTCGGCGTTCAGGGCACGAAGGGTTTCGCGGGCGTCAGCGATGATCGGCAGCTGGGAACCGTGCTTGTAGGCGTCAAAGGCGGCAACGTTGATGTTCACGAACACGGCGTTCGGGTTCTGGAACGCGGTCCGGCTTGCCGTGGTGAAGTCGCTGTACCTGGTGCCGATGCCGATGATGACGTCGGCGGTCTCGGCCAGTCGGTTGGCAGCGAGTGTTCCCGTTGCGCCAATGCCGCCCAGGTTCTGCGGGTGATCCCAGGTGAGGGCACCGCCACCGGCCTGCGAGGTCCCAACGGGAATGCCCGTTGTCTCAACAAAGCGACGAAGCTCGTCCTCTGCGCGGGAGTAGATCACACCACCACCGGCGACGATGATCGGGTTCTTGGCTCCGCGGATCGCGGCAATTGCCCGCTCCAGCGGTCCACGCTCCGGCAGCGGTCGGCGCAGGTGCCACTCACGCTCCTGCAGGAACTCGGTCGGAACGGTGATGCTCTCCGCCTGGACGTCCTCCGGAATGGCGATGGTGACGGCACCGGTCTCGGCCGGATCGGTCAGCACACGCAGCGCGGCGAGGGCAATCGAGAACAGCTGCTCCGGACGCTGGACGCGGTCAAAAAAGCGTGAGAGCGGACGGAAAGCGTCGGTGACCTGAATGCCGATGTCGTGCGGGTGCTCCAACTGCTGCAAAACGGGGTCGGCCACACGGGTGGCGAAGGTGTCGCTGGGCAGGAGCAGGGCAGGCAAGCGGTTGCTTGTGGCCAGCGCAGCACCGGTCAGCATGTTGGCCGCACCGGGACCAACCGATGCCGCCGAGGCGTAGGTGCCCAGCCTGCGGTGCATGCGAGCGTATCCGACGGCCTGGTGGACCATGGCCTGCTCGTTGCGTGCCTGGAAGTAGGGCATGCGCCGAACATCCTGCACGTTGGCCTGCTTCAGCGCCTGGCCCAGGCCTGCCACGTTGCCGTGGCCGAAGATACCAAAGGTTCCGGCAATGGTGCGCTCACGGATGTCGCCGTCCACGGTGTACTGCGCGGCCAGGAACTCAACAAGCGCCTGGGAAACGGTCATTCGACGGGTGCTGCTCATGGTCACTCTTTCTCGCTCGCCGCGGCACCGGTGCCGTGTGCGGTGTAGGGAAGTCGGGGGTCGATGTCCTGGCCGTCCCAGGTGGAACGGATCCAGCCGTGTGCCGGATCATCGGTGATATTCCAGACCCGTTCGTCGTCGGGGCCGGCCATGACGTTCAGGTAGTAGAGGTCGTAGCCGGGAGCGGCAACGGCGGGACCGTGGTAGCCAAACGGCACCAGCGCGATGTCCCCCGTCGCCACCTGCCCGTTGATGGTGATCTCGCCCGCCGCAGACGAGTAGGTGCTGAACATGCCGAACGGGGTGGCAGCCTCTGGAGCGTCAAGGCCACGACTGACGTCCGACTCAAAGTAGTAGATCTCTTCCAGCCGCGACTCGTGCCCTGGCACGTGCTCGTCGTGCTTGTGCGCGGGGAACGATGACCAGTTCTCCGCCGGGGTGATGACCTCACACACGATCAGCTTGGCGGCGTTCAGAGCGGCCGGCGTGCCAAAGTTGTGCACCTGACGACTGGAGCGCCCCGCACCACGGAGCTCAACGGGAACCTGCTCCGCCGGGATATACGCGGCGGGGAGCACGTGCTCGCTCGGCGCCTCGGCGACGGCGACCCGCCCCGTTCCGGTCAGCCGCGCTGACGTTCCGGAACCGAGGTAGAGCGTGTCGCTTGGACCGTGGAACACGGACGCACGACCGGCCAGCTCCTGCACCCGCTCCGAACCGTCCGCCTCGCGGTAGCTCACGCTGACGCTCCCCGACAGCGGAACAATGATCCGCTCAATCGGTTCAGCGTCAAGGACCGCGACGGCCCCTCCGCCCAGCCGGGCCACACGGATACCCGTGTGAGCCCAGCCGGGGGTGGAGCCGTCAACAACGGACTCCCAGTTATCTCTGGCCAGGTCTCCCTGGCGATACAACCACTGACTGCCACTCTGCATGTCTTCGTCCGATCTGTGCGGGGACGTTTAGTTACTTAGTCGTTCTCGGGGAAACCGAGGTTGATGCCACCGTGGCTGGGGTCAAGCCAGCGGGAGGTGACGGCCTTGAGCTGGGTGAAGAACTTCACGCCCTCGGCACCGTGCGCCTTGGTGTCGCCAAACAGCGAGTCCTTCCAGCCACCGAAGGAGAAGGTGGCAACGGGCACGGGGATCGGGACGTTGATACCGATCATGCCAACCTGAACCTCACGCTGGAAGCGGCGAGCCGCACCACCGTCGTTGGTGAAGATGGCCGTTCCGTTGCCAAAGGCGCCGGAGTTGATGAGTTCAACACCCTCGTCGTAACTGGCCACGCGGACAACGGCCAGAACCGGTCCGAAGATTTCTTCCGTGTAGACGCGGCTGCTGGTGGGAACGTTGTCGATCAGGGTCGGGCCAAGCCAGAAGCCGTTGGGGTCACCGTCCGGGTTGACGTCGCGGCCATCAACCACAACGGTTGCGCCGTCCTCGATGGCCACGTCGATGTAGCTGGCGACCTTGTCGCGGTGCTGCCTGGTGACCAGCGGTCCCATGTCGCAGTTCTTGCGGCCGTCACCGATACGGAGGGTGCTGATGCGCTCGGTGATCTTCTCGATCAGCGGGTCGGCGACCGGCTCAACCGCCACAACAACGCTGATCGCCATGCAGCGCTCACCGGCCGAGCCGAAGCCGGCGTTGATGGCCGAGTCGGCGACCAGGTCAAGGTCCGCGTCCGGCAGGACAAGCATGTGGTTTTTTGCGCCACCGAGTGCCTGGACGCGCTTGCCGTGCTTGGTTCCGGTCTCGTAGACGTACTGAGCGATCGGGGTGGAGCCGACGAAGGAGATGGAGCGCACGTCCGGGTGGGTGAGCAGACCGTCAACGGCCTCCTTGTCTCCCTGCAGAACGGTGAAGACACCGTCGGGAAGACCGGCTTCCTTCCACAGCTCAGCCAGCCAGATGGCGGCAGACGGGTCCTTCTCGCTTGGCTTGAGGATGACCGAGTTTCCGGCGGCGATAGCGATCGGGAAGAACCAGGCCGGGACCATGGCGGGGAAGTTGAACGGGCTGATGATGCCAACAACACCCAGCGGCTGGCGGGTGGAGTACACGTCGATGCCGGTGGAGACCTGCTCGGAGTACTCACCCTTGAGGTGGTGCGACAGCCCGGTGGCGAACTCCACGACCTCCTGGCCGCGGGCGATCTCACCGAGGGCGTCGGAGACGACCTTGCCGTGCTCGCTTGTGATGATCTCGGCGAGCTCGCCCTTGCGGGCGTTCAGCAGCTCGCGGAAGTTGAACAGGACGGCCTGACGCTTGGCCAGCGACAGCTGTCCCCAGGACAGGAACGCCTCGTGCGCGGTGGCAACGGCCTCGTTAATGTCGTCCTGACCGGCAATGGCGACCTTCTTGGTGACGGTGCCGAGGGCGGGGTTGTAGACGTCTGCGGTCTTGGTGGAAGTTCCGAGGGTCTGTGCGCCCGAAATCCAGTGGCCAACAACGGGAAGTGATGTGGTGTCTGACATGGTGAAAATCCTTCTGGGTCTGGGTGAGTCTGCTCAGCCGTGGACAAGCTGCGCGGCGGTGTCAACCGCTGCCGCAACGTTGCCGTCGGCGGGATAGAGGAGGGTGCGGCCCACAACAAGGCCGTGGACACCCGGCAGTCCAAGTGCCGCGCTCCAGCGCGCGTAGGTCTCGTCGGGGTGACCGGACGGGTCGCCCCCGAGGAGGAGCGTGGGGAGTGTGGTTGAGGCCATCACGCGCTCCATGTCCTCCACAACCGGCAGCTTCAGCCAGGAGTAGGAGGAGTCGTTGCCCAGGCCCGCAGTGATCGCGATGGAGGCGATGACGGCGTCGGCGCTGAGGTCGTTGACGATGGCGCCATCGCGCCAGGCGCTGATGAAGGGCTCAAGCATGATCGGCAGCTGCGCGGCAGCGGCCTGATCAACCAACCGGGCAATGGCCTCGATGGTCGCAATGGATCCGGCGTCGGAGTAGTTGACCCTGAGCAGGATCTTGGCGAAGTCGAGCCGCGCCTTCACGATACTGGCGATGTCGTAGCCGGTGTTACGGTCGTCCATCTCAAAGCTCGCGCCACGCAGGCCGCCGCGGTTGACGGAGCCCACAACAACCTTGTCTTCCAGGAGTCCAAGGATGGCCAGGTCGTCGATGATGTCCGGTGTGCCAAGGACGCCGTCTACGCCGGGGCGACTGATCGCCGTGGCCAGGCGCTCAAGCAGCTGGTAGCGGTCGGCCATGGCCATCTCATCGCCTCGAACGCCCAGCGCTCCACGCGCGGGGTGGTCGGCTGCGACGATGAACAGCCGGTTGTCGCCGCGCAGCAGCGGTCGGGTGGCCCGCTCCGCTCGCAGCTGGGCGATGCGCTCGGGGTGGCGTGCCCGGATGGTCCGGAGCTCCTCAAAGCGTTCAGGGGTGATCTGTGGCGAACTCATTAGTACGCGCCCTTCAGAATTGTGTCGACCTCTGCGGAGGTCGGCATCGCGGTTGAGCACTCAAGCCGTGACGCAACAATGGCTCCGGCCACGTTGGCGAACTGCAGTGTGCGCTCCAGGGACCAGCCCTGAAGCAGGCCGTGGGAGAGCGCTCCACCAAAGCTGTCGCCTGCGCCGAGCCCGTTGACCACGTCAACAAAGTAGGGAGCAACCTCAACGGTTTCGTCGCGCGTTTTGGCCAGCACGCCGCGGGGCCCCTGCTTGACGATGGCGAGCTCAACGCCCCGCTCCAGCAGTGCGTCTGCGGCACGCTGTGGGTCGGTTTCACCCACAGCGACCTCGCACTCCTCCTTGTTGCCGACGGCAACGGTGACGTGCTCAAGGGCACGCGATACCTGCTCGCTGGCCTCGGCCGGGTCGGCCCAGAACATGGGCCGGTAGTCCAGGTCGAGGATGGTCAGCGGCTGGCGCGCGCGGGCCTCCCATGCGGCAAAGTGCGCACTGCGACTGGGCTCCTCCGACAGACCGGTGACCGTTGACCAGTAGATCCGAGCATTCCGGATCGCGTCGAGGTCAAGCTCGGCGGCCTCAATGTTGAGGTCGGGGGCCTTGGGCTTGCGGTAGAAGTACAGCGGGAAGTCGTCCGGCGGGAAGATCTCGCAGAAGGTAACCGGCGTGGGATAGGTCTCGTCGGTCGCAACAAAGCGGCTGCTGACGCCGAGGCGCTCAAGCTCTCGCTTCACAAACGTCCCGAACGGATCGTTTCCTGCGCGTGAGATCAGTGCGGCGCTGTTGCCATGACGAGCGGCAGCAACGGCGACGTTGCCTGCGCTTCCGCCCAGGTACTTGCCAAACGTTTCTACGTCTTCAAGCCCAACGCCACTCTGATGTGGATAGATATCAACGCCAACGCGACCAATGGTCAGGACGTCAATGCGGGGTGCAATGTTCTCAGCCATACTCCGATGTACAACTCTCTACTCCGGGACAGTGAACCCCAGCGTAGCAAATGTAAGGACATTCAAACAAGAGGCCATGGTCGGCATTCTGTTCCGGCCCGGATCTGGCGCAGAAAACGCCCCGCACCACCGTTGTAAACGGGGTGAAGGGCGTTGACCGACCGGCGTGTCCGCCACGGGTTTGCCGCCCAGGCGTATCAGCCGATCGCTGTCCTGCGTGCGCAGCCGCTAGTCGTCCAGCGGCACAATCGCGATGGACCCGGTTGTGGTGTCCACCCCGTACCGGCGGCGGAAAATCCGCTGCCGTGGGACAAGCATGGTGAGTGCGGCGATCAACAGGCCGGCAAGGGCAAAGCCAACCCCAGCCCAGGCCGGAGCCACAAGCATCTCGCGGGCAATGAAGTACCCACCGGCGGCGGCACCCATCGCATTGGCCATGTTAAATGCGGCGTGGTGCATCGACGCGGCCAATGAGGGTGCCTGCGGAGCCGAGTCCATCAGGCGAATCTGCACGGGCGGGCCAAGCAGCTGCGAGCAGACACCAAGAACAAAGGAACCGGCGTAGGCCACCCAGCCGATGTGAACAAAAGCACCAAACAGCGCGAGCACAACCGCCATGGTCACCAGGGCGATGATGATGGAGCGGTCAACAGACCAGTCAGCCAGTCGACCACCAAACATCGTTCCCACGGTCATCCCCAGACCAAACAGGGCCATGATGAGCGGAACAAGCGAGTCAGGTACGCCGGACATGCCCGTGACGATGGGCGTGATGTAGCTGTACACGGCAAAGATTCCGGCAAAGCCGATGGCACCGATCATGAGCCCAAGCCAGAGCTGGCCGGACTTCAGCGCGGTCAGCTCGCGGGTAATGGAGGCGTCGGAACGAACAGGACCGGACGGCACCCAGATCAGCACGGCAAACAGGTTGATGACACCGATCAGCACAACAACAACAAAGGCGCTCTGCCAGCCGAGCATCTGGCCCAGCCAGGTGGCGGCAGGGACACCGGCAAGGTTGGCGATCGTCAGACCAAGGAACACCTTCGCGATGGTGCGCCCGCGGCGGGACGGGTCGGCCATGGAGGCGGCGGTGACCGAGGCCACACCAAAGTAGACACCGTGGGGCAGACCGGCAAGGAACCGGGACGCCAGGAAGGTGGGCACATCGGCGGCGAAGATGGTCAACCCGTTACCCACAACAAACAGCACGATGATGGCCAGGAGCAGGCGCTTGCGGCCCACCTTGGCCGCCAGCGCCGTAATCACGGGGGCGCCCACAACCACGCCAAGGGCGTAGGCGGAGATTCCGTGTCCGACGTCGGCGTCCGTTCCCCCGATGCCCGCGGCAATCTGGGGCATCAATCCCATGACCACGAACTCGGTCACGCCGATACCAAAACCACCGATCGCGAGCGCAAAAATCGCCAGCGGGAGGTTCCGGGGTGTGGTGCTTCGTTCGATGAGCGGCATCAGAAACCTCGATTCAGTGCAGGTGGGGAAAAAGGAAACGCCGCAGGAAGACGGCCTGCGGCGGACGATGGTCTGTGATCAGTCTAGGGGCAGAAAGGGCGGTGGCGTAACGACACAAAACGCGGTGCCCCGCTCTGTGGAGGCACCGCGTTTTGTGAGGGAGCGGGATTGGCTAGCTGATCAGCGAGCGCAGTTCCTTGGCCGCAGCGCCCGGGTCTGCCGCGCTGTAGATAGCGCTGCCGGCTACGGCAACCTGGGCACCGGCACGCTGAACATCGGCAATGGTCGCGGGACCAACACCGCCGGCAACGGAGAACGGAACACCGGCACTTTCGCCCGCCTCAAGCAGTCCGGTGAGCGAGTAACCGGGCAGCGCCTGCTCGTCCAGTCCGGCGTGGAACTCCACAAAGGTGGCGCCCAGCTCACGCACCTCACGGGCACGGGCGGCCTTGTCTGCCACGCCAATCAGGTCAACCACAACACCCTTGCCGTGCTGCTGTGCAGCCGACACCGCACCGGCGATGGTTGAGTCGTCCGCTCCGCCCAGCACGGTCACCAGGTCGGCACCGGCGGCAAAGGCGATCTCGGCCTCCAGCGCTCCGGCGTCCATGGTCTTCAGGTCAGCGAACACAACCTTGTCCGGGTGGGCTGCCTTGACGGCGGTGACGGCCGACAGTCCCGCACTCTTGATCAGGGGCGTCCCCAGTTCGATGATGTCCACGTGCTCGGCGACCGCTGCGGCCAGTTCAAGCGCTGCCTCTGTGGTCAGGACGTCCATTGCGATCTGCAGTTTCATGTTGCTCCTTGTGTGTTGTTCTGTGATGGTCAACGGGGTTGTGGGGGACGAATGTCCGCGGGAGGGGGCTGCCGGGCAGCAGCCGGCCGAGCGCACGAGCGGGCCGCGGGCCGCGCTGTATGGCGTCAGACACCGGCGTCAGCGGAGGTCGTTACTCGAGGTTGGCGTGACGGGTCCAGAGCTCTTCGGCCGGGGTTCCTTGCCGCCGCCAGAGCAGTTGGAACAGCGCATCACTGACCAGGAGCAGCGACTGCTCAAACAGGCTGCCCGAGTACTGGGCGCTGAGCTGTGATCCGTGCTCCGTCTTGGCCGCGGCCGGAATCACAAGCACCGCGTCCGCATGGTCGGCGAGCGCCGACTCCGCACGTGTGCTGAGCACGGCCACGTGTGCTCCCACCTCTCGGGCGGTGTGTGCTGCTCGCACGATGGTTGGCGTTGATCCCGACCCCGATGCCGCGATCAGCAGGTCGCCCGACCGGATGGCCGGTGTTGTGCTCTCGCCCACCACATATGCGTCGGTCCCCAGATGCATGAGGCGCATGGCGAACATCCGCAAAACAAGTCCGCTTCGGCCCTGCCCAATCAACAGGATGCGCGGGGCTGCGGCGATCCGGTCGGCAAGCGCGGTGAGGTCACCGGTTGAGACGTCGGTCAGCGTGCGATCCAGCTCTGTCACGATGCTGGACAGGATGGCCCTGGCTGAGGGAACGGTTGTCATCGGGCAACTCCTTCGGGTGGTTCTGTCCTTGCCACCATCCTTTCGAGCTGTGAGGCACACGTCAGCCGCCCAAACGGATCGTTGTGACCGGCCAAATGGGTAGCCACCTCCCCGCCTCCTCGGCGTAGGCTGGCCGAGTGGCAGTCTCCTCCGATCCGCGTACCCTCCTGGCCAGCATTGCCCCCGTCCTTGACGCGCCCCTCCTTGGGATCGCGGAGGAGCTCTGGCGGGTGGTGCAGCCGGTCACCGGCGGCCGGTCGCTCCTGATCTTCACCGAGGACTGCACGGGGAGGCCCCAGAAGAAGGCGGGTGACCCGCACATCATTGCCGATGTCACCATTGCCGAACTCGACGCTGTCCGGCGCACTCTGCCCGGCGACGGGCCCGTCTGGCGCAGCGCGGTCCTGGGTGGCACTGAACGCCAGAGCCTGCAAATGCGGGCCACAACCGGCGCACTCCTCGTTATCACCGACCCCTCTCTGACCGGGCCCGCATCCGAGCGCATGCAGGGCGCCGACTCGGCCCCGGCCCGCGCCCCGCACGATGACGCTGCGCTGGTTCATGCCATCTGGGAGCTGGCGGCCACCCGTATCCGCCAGCACATTCAGTAGGCCCCACCCTCCTACCTGCGTGAATCGCGAGTTGCCTCAACCGAACGCAACCGGGTCACCGCAGAGCTGGGCGAGCGTCACGCCACCCAGCTGGAGGGCATCCTGAGCGCACTCCGTTCTCCCCGTCTCGGTGACCAGGCTGCTCGAACCACCGCCGGGGATCTGGCCGCTACCGCACTGGTTGAACTCCGGACGCGGAGTGACCGGATGATTGCCCTCAGCGAGGAGCCTGTCCACCGCGCATTTGAACGACTCCGCTCAGAACTTCGCCCCCTGGTCCGCTTTGGTGGTGTTGATGTGGAGTTTGTTGAGCCGCCGGTGAACGGCCGCGCCCTGCCCGGTGAGGTCGCCCATGCGGCGCGTGCCGTGGTGCGCGGCACGATCCTGCTGCTCAACGACCAGGAGGACCTGTCCCGAATCCGCATCCAGTGGGACTGCGACGGGGACAACCTGCTCATCACCATTCGCGACGACGGCCCCGGTCACGCCGAGACGCTGGAAAGCCAACTGCCACCCATTGAGCAGCGCGTCAGTGCGCTCGATGGCGAGATGAATGCGGTGAGCACGGCCGGCTGGGGGACGGAGCTGACCGTCCGCATTCCGCTTGATCCGCCCAAGCCGGTGGACAACAGCGACGACCGCTGGGGCCTGGTTGGCCGCGAGTGGGAGGTCCTGCGTGAACTGGCTGCGGGTAAGCGCAATCGGCAGATCGCGGCTGACCTGGGCATCAGCGAGAACACCGTGAAGTTCCACCTGGGCAAGGTGTTCCGCAAGCTTGGCGTTCACTCGCGGGCCGAGGCCATCGCGACGGCGCAGTCCGCGTTCTAGCGGACGCTCGCCACCACCCGAGCGGGCCCGATCCCAGCCGGGCCTCATCGCGGGCCGGCCCCGACCCTAGCCGGGCCCCATCGCGGGCCGGCCCCGCCGCGCCGTCGTTCCCTCTGGCACTCGCGCCAAGTACCCTGGGGGTACCCACCGTGGAGGTCATCCGATGAGCACATCCCCGCCCCACCCTGAGTCCCCGCAGGAACCGCAGCGTCGCGGCCGCGGCCGACCCGTCGAGCTTGACCGCGACGCCGTCATTTGTGCGGCCCAGGAGCTGCTGCGCACGGAGGGTGCCGATGCCCTGACCATGCGGGCTCTTGCAGCTGCCGCCTCGACAACCCCGGCAACGCTGTACCGCAGCTTTGGTGACAAGAACGGCGTTGTCTCCGCGGTCCTCGATCGTTACGCCGCCACGATCCCCGAGCGCCAGCTGCCCGAGGAGCCGGAGGCGCGACTGCGCGCTATCGCCCGGAGCTCCTACGAGATCCTGGTCGACCTGCCGTGGATCGTTGAGATCCTGCGCCGCGGGGGCCACACCGGGTCCGGTGCGCTCTGGCTTGGCCACGAGTTCATGGCCACAGCGCAAAAGCTCGGCGCCGAGCCGATGGAGGCGGTCGCCGACTATCGAACAATTTGGAATCTCACTCTTGGCGCACTCCTGACCCGGGTTGAGCCCGAACGCCTCATTCCAGCCGGGTCGGCGTTGGCGGCAAAGTTTGAGAGGGCAATCGCGGTTGACGGCCTGACCGAGCTGGAGATTTTTTCCCGCGCTCCGGTTGGTACCCCCCAGGCGACCTACGATTCGGGCATGGAGACGCTGCTGAGCGGGATTTTTGCCCGGTACCGACGCAACAGGGAGCACGCACAAAAAAACGATTCCCCAAATAACGATAACTAGTTATTGTTAATGCGATGCGACTCCGCATCCCCCATGGTGAATCCTGAAAGCAGTCCCCTGTGTCTCCGTCTCCCACTCCCGGTGGCAGCGCTCGTCACGAGCAGCCATCGCCCGTTTCCGCTCCCCTGAGCTCCTCGACCCCGACCCCCGACAAGCCCGAAGCCAAACCGCAGATCCCCCTCGTTCTCGCCACCGTCTTCCTGGTCTATCTCGGCCAGATGACGCTGAACCCGGTCATCGCCCCGCTCTCACGTGAGCTTGGCCTCGCCGAGTGGCAGGTCGGAGTCATGATCTCCCTCGCGGCGATCATGGTTGTCACCACCAGCCAGTGGTGGGGCCGCCGTTCCCAGTCCTGGGGGCGCAAGCCGGTTCTTGTGGCTGCGCTGGCAACAGCGAGCAGCGCGATGGCTCTCTTCGCCGCACTCAGCTGGTTGGGCATGGCCGGACTCATCAGCGGAGTTGCGCTCTTTGCCCTCCTGCTGATCAGTCGCGGTGTTCTGTTTGGGGCTGCGATCGCCGCCGTTCCTCCCACCGCACAGGCCTACATCGCCAACGTCACCCGGACCGAGGCCGAACGCGTCAAGGGCATGGCCGGCGTTGGAGCCGTCCAGGGCATCGCCATGATCGGTGGAGCCGTCGTTGGCGGCGTTCTCGCCGGGATCAGCCTGATGACCTCCATCATCGCCGTCCCCATCCTGCTGGTCGCCGGGCTCATCCTCATCACGGTCAGGCTTCGACCGGAGCCACGGACACAACTGGTTGCGAACCCGCCACGGATCAGCCCGTTTGATACCAGGGTGTGGCCGTTCCTTGTGGCCGGCTTTGGCCTCTTCACTGCACTGGGCTTTGTTCAGGTCATCACCGGATTCATTGTGCAGGACCGATACAGCCTCGACTCCGGCGCGACCGGCCTGGCCTCGGGGGGCGCGCTCCTCGCCGCGGGGCTCGGCATGGTTCTTGCTCAGGCCGTTGTCGTGCCGCGAACGGGATGGAGCCCCGCCACGCTGCTGCGCGTGGGCTCACTTGTGGCCGTCGGTGGCTTTGTCACGCTTCTGATCCCCGCTCCCCTCGCCGTGCTGATCCTGGCGCTTGGCCTGATCGGACTGGGGCTCGGTATCGCCATGCCCGGCTACACCGCAGGCCCGTCCCTTGCCATGCGAAGCGAGGAACAGGGTGGCCTGGCCGGACTCATCGGAGCAACCAACGGACTCACCTTTGTCCTTGCCCCAACAGTGAGTACGGCCCTGTACGCGGTGTCAGCCCCACTGCCGGTGATCGTTGCCGG
>JBQELM010000006.1:0-3141 GCA_052103915.1 Mycetocola sp.
AAGTCCTCAACGGCTGACCTGCCCGCGCAGGTGTCCCAGCTGAATGACGGTGTGCAGGAGCTGAAGACCGGGGTCGCCGGGATCAAGCCGGCGATCACCGCGGCCGCGGCGAAGGCGCAGAAAGACACATCCGCGGCGATCAACGGTGTTTTTGCTGACGTCGCAGCCGGAACGGTGACTGACATCAACAACGCGGTCGGAGCCTGCGTCGCTGCCGGTGGGACTGTGGACGCCTGCTCGGCTGTGGCGGGGGCTACGGGCGGATACATTGGCGGCGCTCTGTCAGAGGCAACCGCCGGTTCCGGTGCCATGGACCTGTCCGATCTGGACACCCTCGTGACCGGTGTCAACACACTGGCCGCGGGCACCAAGCAGCTCTCCGACGGCATGCCCGCTCTCGCAAGCGGTATCTCCCAGTCAGCGGACGGTGCCGCGCAGCTCGCGACCGGTGCGAAGGGCGTCAACGATGGTGCCACCAGCCTCTCCAGCGGCGCGGGTGAACTGTCCAGTGGCGCCAGTCAGCTGGCCAGCGGCACAAGCGAACTCAGCACCGGTCTGGGCACGCTGGCCGACGGTGTGAGCGCCTACGTTGACGGCTCGGGTGAACTCGCCGACGGAACCGACACCCTCAGCGAGGGCACCACCCAGCTGGCCGACGGCCTGACCACCGCCGTTGACGAGCTCCCGCACTACAGCAGTGACGAGCGCTCCACACTGGCTGAGGCCGCCAGCTCCCCCGTTGAGGTGGACAACGCGGCGGAATCCACCGCCCTGTTTGGCGCAAACGGTGCACCGTTCTATGCCGTCCTTGCCCTCTGGGCCGGTGCGCTGGCCAGCTTTGTTGTGCTTCGCCCCTCGCCACGTAACGCACTCTCGTCAACGCGGTCAGCCCTGTCCCTTGCGCTCCGCTCCGCCGCGCTCCCCGTTGCGATCGGCGCGGTGCAGGGACTGCTCGTCGCGGGCGTGCTGCAGCCGCTGATGGAGCTGAGTGTGGGCAACTGGTTCGCCTTTGCCGGACTCACGGTGGTGACCGGCGCGGCCTTTGCCCTGGTGATGCAGGCACTCATGGCATTGTTCCGCGGCACCGGCTGGTTCCTCAGCCTGGTCGTCCTGCTGGTGACCCTGGCCACCGGCATCATCTCGACCGCACCGGCCCTGCTCCAGTCGATTGCCGGACTGCTGCCCACCGCACCGGCACAGGAGGCATTCCACCAGATTGTCCTCGGCAGCAACCCCGGCGGAATGCTCGTTGGCGTGCTGCTCTGGGGCCTGCTCTCGCTGCTGGTCACCGTGATTGTGATCGCACAGAGCCGGGTGATTTCGGCCAGGCGGATCACTGCACCGGCCGAGCCCGCCGCGGTGTAATCAGCCGGATTCAGCACCGAACCCACCACGCATCCGGCCCGTCACTCCTCCGAGTGACGGGCCGGATGTGCATGCTCTGGCCTCAACACACGACCACACGATAGTTCGATGATCGAAAGACATCTGCCGGTTCCGTCATACTGGGACTATGAGCATGGACGCGACAACCCCCCTCCGAGTCCAGACCGACCCGCAGAGCAACGTGCTTGATCTGCTCCGCGAGCGCCTGCAGGCCGACCCACACAAGGGCATGTTTGTGCGCCTCATCGATGGAGCATGGCGGGAGGTCAGCGCGACGTCCTTCAACCAGCAGGTTCGCACCCTCGCCGCCCGGCTGCTTGCGCTCGGTGTCGCCGAGGGGGACCGGGTCGCCATTCTCTCCTCCACCCGATACGAGTGGACGCTGGCCGAGTTCGCCACCTGGCAGCTGGGTGCGGTTGTTGTTCCCATTTACGACAGCTCCTCGCCCGAGCAGATCGCCCGCATCCTGGACGACTCCACCCCCAGCTTTGTGTTTGTGGAGTCCCGCGACCACCGCGACCGTCTGCACCGCGCCGAGCAGCTGCGCGGCACAGACCCCCACCGGCTGTGGCTGCGCCTTGACCACCTTGACCCGGACACCCTGGAGCGCGAGCCCCGGAGTGCCGCGGTTGAGGCCGAGCTGACCCGTCGTGGCACGGCAGCCACACTTGATTCGCTGGCAACGCTTGTCTACAGCTCAGGCACCACCGGCCAGACCAAGGCCAGCCGCATCAGCCACGGCAACCTTAGCCAGCTGGTCCGCAACGTCGCCGCCGACTACACCGAGGTCATCCGGTCGGACAGCTCCACCCTGCTCTTCCTGCCGCTGGCGCATGTCCTGGCGCGGGGCGTTCTGCTGGTTGCCGTTGAGCGCGGCATGCTGGTTGGCCATCTGAGCGAACCGACCCAGCTGCTTGGCCAGCTGGGCCCGTACAAGCCAACCTTCCTTGTTGTTGTGCCGCGACTGCTGGAGAAGATTGAGGCGGCCGTCGCCGCAAAGGCGGAGTCCGCTCACCTGGGTGGTCTGTTCCGTAAGGCACGCCAGACCGCCATTGATGCGGCCGAGTGGCGCTCCCGCTACGGCGACGAGCCCGCCCCCGCGCCGCTGCGCCGGGCCCACCGGTTCTACGATGTGCTGTTCTTCCGCAAAATGCGTGCCCTGTTTGGCGGACGCATCGAGACGCTGCTCTGCGGCGCGAGTCCACTTGATCCGGACACAGCGCGATTCTTCACCGGCGCCGGCCTTCCCGTTGTGGAGGGATACGGCCTGACCGAGACCACCGCAACGGTGACCGGCAACCGGCCGGGCGAGGTGCGCTTTGGCACCGTCGGCCGGCCCGTCCCCGGCGCCTCCGTCCGCATCTCCGATGAGGGTGAGATCCTGGTCGCTGGCATCGGTGTCATCAGCGGCTACCTGCACGACGAGGACACGGAAGGGGCCTTTGTTGACGGCTACTTCCGCACCGGTGACCTGGGCTCCCTTGACGACGACGGCTTCCTCACCGTCACCGGCCGCGCCAAGGACCTCATCGTGACCTCCTACGGCAAGAACATTGCGCCAGGCCCCATTGAGCAGGCTCTGCAACGCAACCCGCTGATCGCTCAAGCCGTTGTGGTTGGCAATGACCGGCCGTACCTGGGCGCGCTGATCGCCGCCGACCCGGAGGAGGCTGCCCGCTGGGCACAGGCCAGGGGTATCGAGCTGACTGGCCGATCACCGGCCGAGTTGCCGGAGCTGCGCGCTGAAATCGACTC
>JBQELM010000006.1:3151-18634 GCA_052103915.1 Mycetocola sp.
TCGACTCCATCGTCGACGAGGTCAACCGCACCCTGTCCCGTCCCGAGCAGCTGAAGCGTTTTGTCCTACTGAGCGAGGAACTCAGCGAACAGACCGGTTACGTCACACCGACCATGAAGCTGCGCCGCGGGCAGGTCATCTCCGACTTCCAGAACGAGGTTGACCGGCTGTACGCCTCAGACGCGCGCTGATCGCTGCACCGTAGGCCCGGGCTGGCACGGACCGGACCGGCCTGGAACGGACCGGACTGGCACGGACCGGACTGGCACGGCCGGGCCACTGAACCACCACCTCGCACGCCACGCCTCCCAGCTGGCACTCCGCACATCAAAGGACCCCCTGTGACCACACGCACCACCGCACGCCCACTGCTCACGGGCTACCTCAGCGACAATGCGGCCGGAGCATCGGCGGAGATTCTCGCCGCGGTTGCTGACGCGGCGGCCGGACTGGCGACGCCGTACGGATCCGACCCGCTCTCTCAGCAGCTCACGGCAACCCTGTCCGATGTCTTTGAGCACGCTGTTGACGTGTTTCCGGTCGGAACGGGGTCCGCGGCAAACGGGATCGCGATTGCGGCGCTGACCCCGCCGTGGGGCAGCGTCCTCACCCACCCCGACGGCCACATCACCAACGACGAGGCCGGAGCACCGGAGTTCTTCACCAACGGCGCCAAGCTGGTTTCGGTCGACGGACCCCACTCAAAGATCAGCCCCGAGCTGCTGCGCGCCGCGGTCACCCATAAGCGCGGCGACGTGCACAGCGTGCAGCCCTCGGTTGTGAGCCTGACCCAGGCCACCGAGACCGGCAGCGTGTACACGCTGTCCGAGATCCGTGAGCTCACAACGATTGCTCACGACGCCGGACTCCGCGTTCACATGGACGGCGCTCGCTTTGCGAACGCACTCGTCACTCTGGACGCGAGTCCCGCGGAGATGACCTGGCGCAGCGGGGTTGACGTGCTCTCGTTTGGCGCAACAAAAAACGGCACCATGACGGCGGACGCCATTGTGTCCTTCGACCCGTCGCTGGCCACGGAGCTGGCCTACCGACACAAGCGCGGCGGACAGCTGACCTCCAAAATGCGGTTCCAGACGGCGCAACTGGCTGCGTATCTGCGCAACGACCTCTGGCTGGACAACGCCAGGAAGGCCAACGGCATGGCGGCCCGGCTTCGGGACGGTCTCAGCGCGGTACCGGGCATCACCATTCTGGGAGAGGCGAGGTCGAACATCCTCTTCTGCCGTTTCCCGATCACGCTGTCAGCCGCGCTGCACGACCAGGGATTTGAGTTTCACGACGGCCGCTGGGAGCCGGGTGTTGTCCGGCTCGTCACCTCGTTTGCGCATGAGTCGGCGGACATCGACGCGTTCCTCAGCGCTGTCCGCGAGGCGAGCGCCGCGTAGCCGTCGCCTACTCCGCGCTCGCGTCGGCGCTCACATCGACACCGGCGCTCGCCCCTGCACCTGAACCACGCAGCGCCGTCACCATGCTGCTGAGCGCGCGGAAGGCCGCGTCCTGGTCGGCAGCACTCATGCCGCCGAGCATGGTCACCTCAACGGATCGCACCGCGGCACTCGCCACGGCCAGGCGTCGCCGACCCTGTGCAGTGAGCTGGGTGGGGAGCGCCTTCCCGACCGTGGCCTCGGTTGCTCTGGTCACCGACCCGTCCCGCTCCAGCGCCTGGAGCAGGACGTTCATTGACTGCCGGGTCACAAAGGCCCCCCTGGCGAGTTCAGAGTTGGAGAGCCCCGGTCGCTGCGACAGCAGTTCAAGGCAGGAGTAGTGGGTGATGGTCATGCCGAGTGGCCGGAGCACCTCCTCCATGGCTGTGCGCAGCGCACTGGCTGCCTCCTTGAGCAGGTAACCGAGTGAGGTGTTGAGCGTGATCCCGTCTTGACTCATGTCAGTAGTCTGACATAGCGTTACCCGTGTCAGCTAACTGACACAGACGCAAGGAGCACACCATGCCGGTTACCGGCCCCGACTTCATTTCCCTTCAGGCGCACGATCTCGACGCCTCGCAGGCGTTCTACGAGCGCTACCTTGGCCTCGTCCGCTCGCCAGCGGGCCCTCCGCACGCCGTGGTTTTCAGCACAACGCCGATTGCGTTTGCCCTGCGCGAGGCACTGCCAGACACCAACGTGAGTACACTTGCCCAGCCGGGGATCGGCGCCGCTATCTGGTTGCACGCCACCGATGTTCAGGCCATCCACGACGCCCTCGTCGCCGACGGCCACCGCATTGTCTCTGCGCCAATTGACGGCCCCTTTGGCCGAACATTCACGTTCGCCGACCCCGACGGGTACCACATCACCCTTCACGATCGCGTCTGAGCGGGGCGGCAGAACCGGCTCGAACGTCACCCCGCCGGGGTTTCCGGGGAGAACGTCCGGACCGCGCCGACACGGCCAGCGGTGCCGGCCCTGACACCGTTGAGGCGAGCGAGGGTCGGCCACCGCCCCTCACTCGCCTCGTCTGCGCTTCTCCTAGCCCTTCGGCCGGCGCGATCGACGTCGCAGAAACCCGCCCGCGTACAGCGCCCACAGCACCAGGACGGGCTGGAACAGCAGACGAACACCGCGGGCGGTATCGCTGGTCAGGCCAAAGGCGTCGGTCCTGGTCACAAACTGCGAGATGTTGCCGGGGAAGATCGCCACAAAAAACAGCGCGAGAGCACCGGCGACAACCCGGCGCTTTTTCCCCCTGATCACCAGCAGGCCAGCGCCGAGCGCCACCTCTGCCACGCCGGATCCAACAACCACCCGGTCGGGATCCGCGGGAACCCACTCGGGAACCTGGGCCTGGAAGGTGTCCCGCGCCACCGTGAGGTGCGCCACTCCGGCGGTCAGCATAAACAGCGACAGGACCACCCTGGATACGGCGCGGAACCGCGAGGGCCGGGGGTCGGTCGGGGCGTCCGGCTGCGCCGACTCACTCGACTCGGCCGGTTCGGGAGCTGTGGCACGTGCTGATCGGTTCATGATGCCTCCATGGCTCACCCTAACTCCCGCGGCGACTCAGCTACTCAAAAAATCCGCCGAGCACATCATCAAGCCCAAAACCGCTCAGCCCATCGGTGACGGAGGTCAACCCCTCGCTCAGGCCACCGGTCAGCCCCTCGCCTACGGCCGAGACGCTCTCACCGAGCCCTCCGGTGACACCGTCGACCGCGGAACTCACACCCTCGGTCAGGCCATCGGTCACACCGCTCAGGCTCTCGCCCATGCCGGTGAATCCGGACAGCAGCGGACCAGCAACGGTGCTCAGCATGGCACCACCGGCGACGGCTGCCAGAAGCCCGCCGCCAACAACACCAATTCCGGCACCGGCCAGTGCCCCGCCGGCCATGCCGCCGAAGCGGGAGCCGCCGCCCTGGGCACCGGGGTTCTGCTCGCGGTAGCCCTGGTTGCCGGTGTCTTGCGATCCGGCACCGCCGAGCACCCGACGGAGCAGCCCTGGTTGGGTGAACTCACCGCGGGTCGCACTGCGTGCCAACGGTGCGGGATCAGCGGACGCCGCCCGCTCATGTGAGGGAAGCGACTCGTTGAGGCGTGCCCTGATCAGCTCGCGCTGCTCGGGGGTCAGCCGAGCAAATGACTCCTCGTTGACGCGCTCCAGCTGCTCGGGCGGGGCTGTGCGAACCAGGTAGTCGTAGCGGGCAATGGCGTCCTGATCAGCGGTGGACAGCCCGGCGGAGGACGCTCCCGCGGCAGACGAAGCACGGTGCGAACCGGGAGCACCAGAGGCGGGCGCACCAGAGGCGGGCGGCACAACAACGGGGGCCTGAGCCGACGGCGATGAACCAGCACCCGGAACCGAGCCCTGCGGACGGTTCTGCGACTGCGGACGTGCCTGCCCCTGCTCGCTCAATCCGGTGAGCTTTTCTCCCACCGTTCCGGCGAGTGTCCGCCAATCAAACGAGGAGGAGCCTGATGTGTTCTGCCTCTGGTTTGTGGAGGAGTTCTGGGTCGAATCACTCAGTGAATCGGTGACGGATTTCAGTAGGCGGCGAAAGGCACTCATCGGGGGTCCTTTAGTCGAGGGTGAGGGGGTGGGGTGGGTGTTTTTAGTTTCTCAGCACCGACCCCGGTGTCCGCCCTGACGACACTGCGAAGCAGCCGTGAAAACACGGCGGTAGCCGTTACCCCTCGGACGCCTGTTCACGATGATGGGCCAGCTCTAGCCCAATGAATCCGGCAATCATGGCGCGGTAGGTGCCCTCAACAACGTCGGGGGACGCCCCGGCCTCCAGCGCACGCTGGCGCGCAGCAGCGACAACCCGCTCCACCCGGTCGGGCGCCCGGACAGCTGTCTCGTCGGCTTTGAGCCCGCCAGCGGCGATGACCCATTGCTGGCGCTCGGCGATCAGCTCAACAATCCTCTGGTCGATGGCGTCGATGGCCTCTCTCATCTCGGTGAGGGAGACCGGGTTCTCTGCGGTGTGGGAGTCGGGATTTTCAGCGGCACGGGACATCTGCTCATCCTAGAAGCCGGGCGTCAGCCAACACCCGAATCGCCGCGACAGGAATAATCCGCGCAGACCATTTGCTTACATATGCATGAAAAAGATTGGCTTCCTGTCCTTCGGTCACTGGCAGCGCGTCCCCGGTTCGCACACCCCCACCGCGGGCGACGCCCTCATCCAGGCGGTTGAGCTGGCCGAGGCGGCGGAAGACATCGGCGTGAGCGGCGCGTACTTCCGCGTGCACCACTTTGCCCGCCAGTTTGCCGCCCCGTTCCCCCTGCTGTCGGCCGTTGCGGCCCGGACCAGTCGGATCGAAATCGGCACGGGCGTCATCGACATGCGCTACGAAAACCCGCTGTACATGGCGGAGGAGGCCGCGATCACGGACCTCATCGCCAATGGACGACTCCAGCTCGGCATCAGCCGCGGCTCACCCGAACCGGCACTCAACGGACCGGCCAGCTTCGGCTACGTCCCCGCAGAGGGCGAGAGCGACACCGAGCTTGCCCACGCCCACACCGCGGTGTTCCGCGCGGCCATCAACGGTGCCGGCGTTGCACAGGCCAACCCGCGCATGACCGGAACCAACGGCGCGCTGCCGATCCTGCCGCAGTCCCCCGGCCTCAGCCAGCGCATCTGGTGGGGCTCGGGGTCGCGTGCGACCGCCTCCTGGACAGCGCAGCAGGGCATGAACCTGATGAGCTCCACCCTGCTCACCGAGGACACCGGCGTCTCGCTTGGCGAACTCCAGGCCGAGCAGATCCAGATCTTCCGCGACGAGTGGGCCGCGGCCGGGCACGACTGGACCCCGCGCGTCTCCATCAGCCGCAGCATCATCCCGATCACCACCGACCAGGACCGCGCCTTCTTCGGCCGTGGCGGCCCCGGCCACGAGTCGGAGGACCAGGTGGGCTACCTTGACGCCAACACCCTGGCCCGCTTTGGCCGAAGCTACATCGGCGAGCCCGACGTCATCGCCGCCGAACTCGCCGACGACCCCGCCGTGCAGGCCGCGGACACCATCCTGGTGACCGTGCCCAACCAGCTGGGTGTCGACTACAACGCGCACCTGCTCGGCAACGTCGTCAACCACGTGCTGCCCGAGCTCGGGGAGTAGCAGCGACGCCAACACAGTGCCCGTCAGCGATACGGTCGTCTCATGGTGAACAGCCAGGAGAGCAACGACCACGCGGACGGGCACTGTGCGTGCACCCCGGATTCGGAGAGCTTTGATCGCTACACCGACATCCACACTCTCGTCGTTGACGGCGAAACCGTGAGAATCCGGCAACGCGACAGCGACGGCTCGTACCACTACGACTGGGTGTCCGGCCCCAACGAGGGCTACGGCTTCAGCCTCTCTGGCGACCCGGCACCGTCATCGCTCAACACGGAACAGCACATCGCGAACTTTCGCGGGTTCCTTGCGGAGATCAATCCGGCAACGGGGTTCCTCTAACCCGCAGTCGCTCCTACTCTCCGCCAGCCAGTTGACGCTCGGCGAGCGCGTGCGCAATCGGGGCTGTTGACCGGTACAGCTGACGGTACATGCCGTAGAGCTCGGTGTAGGTGTCCGCATGTTCTCGGCGCGGGGTGAGAACACGGGCGGGCGGGTTCCACTCCCTCGCGCTGATTTCCGTCACCAGGTTGGCCGCCAACCATGCGACACCGTAGCTGGCCCCAATCGTCTCCCGCGGGATCACCTGTTCACGCCCGCTGATATCGCAGACGATCTGCGTCCAAATGTCACCCTGGGTTCCACCGCCGACGGCAACGATTCGCGTGATGTCGCCCCCTGCCGCCTCAATCGACTCGATGTTGTGCCGTACAGCAAACCCGGTGGCCTCCAGCGCCGCACGATACAGGTCGCCTCGGCTGTGCCCAACGGTCAGCCCCGCGATCACGCCCCGCGCCAACGGGTCCATGATGGGTGTCCGTTCACCCGCAAAGTATGGCAGCATCAGCAGACCCCCCGCGCCGGGCCCTGACGTGTCAGCTTCACTCATCAGGTCGCTAAAATCGGGCGAGCCACACAGCGAGCGCAGCCAGTTGGTGATCGCGCCCGAGGTCGCCATCCCGCCAGCGATGCTCCGCGTACCGGGAAGCGCACCAATCGTGCCCCACAACGCCGGGCTGCGCACCGGCGTCGCCACCATGTTGATGAAGAACATGGTTGTTCCGTACATCAGCATGAGATCACCGGTGTTGTGCGCATCAATCGACAGTGCCTCGGACCATGCATCGATGGTGCCGACGGTAACGGGGATGCCCTCGGGCAGCCCGCTCGCCCGTGCAGCCTCAGCCGTGACAACCCCGGCTACGTCGCCCGCCCAGGCCAGCTCGGGAAGGGTGAGCCCCTCGGCGATGTCCGCCGCCCACGGCTGGTACCACTCACGCGCCTCGATGTCGTACATCGGGGTGCACTGCGACGCCGACTGGTGGTCAAGCGTGTAGGCACCGGTCAGGTGCCAGGACAAAAAGCTCGCCGGCATAAACAGCCTGTTGGCACGCGAATAGACGTCTGGTTCGTGCCGGGCGACCCAGGCGATTTTCGGTCCGGCGGCCTGTGTCGTGAGGATCGATCCGGTGCGTTCCAGGATGACGTCGTCGCCACCAAGACGCTCCGTCCACTCCGCAATTTCAGCGGTTGCTCTGGTGTCCACGCCGTAGAGGATCGCCGGTCTCACCGGTTCGCCGTCCGCCGTTGTCAGCGCAACGCACGGCCCCATCCCGCTCACCCCGACGGACACAACGGACGCCTCAGGGTGGGAGCTGCTCAGTTCTCCGGCCAGCGAGCACAGCTCCTGCCACCACTGTCGCGGGTCGGTTTCCACGTGCCCGGGGTGCGGCCGCGACACGTCGTGCTCACGGACGGCGGAACCGATGACCGTCCCGTCCAGTGCCGCAAATACAGCTTTTGTGCTTGAGGTTCCAACGTCGATGCCAAAAACTACCTGCTGCATCGTGAGTCCTTCCGAAGTGAGTTAGCCCACCGATTCCACGCGGGGTGCGATGCTCGCCGCGTTCTGCGCCGGTGGTGAAGTGTGGTCGTCGTCGCCCAGCGGGCCAAGGCTGCGCCGGAACTCGTCGACAAAAAAGAGTGCCGCGCCGGTTGCAACGGGCTGGTCCCGATAACGGCTGGTGACAAGGAACGTCTCGGCGTTGCTGTTAAGGAAGCTGATGCGGTCAACCTTCTCCCTGATGCCGTCAATGTGGCCTCGGATGAGGGATCCGACGTCGCCGCCCAGGATGATCGTGCACCCGAAGAGGGCCCTGATGCTGTGTAGCGCTCTGGCCAGGTCTGAGGTGTAGCGATCCCACACCGCGACCGCCCCCGCCTCGCCCTCGTCAAGTGAACGGAAAAAGCCCTCAAGTGATCCGCCCGCGGCGTCTGCCAGTACCGTCGCGTTGCAGTACGGATCGAGGCAACCAAACTGACCGCAGTAGCAGCGCAACCCGTTGTCGTGCAGGTGCAGGTGTCCGATCTCTCCGGCAAATTCCCCATCACCGCGGTGAATCCGGCCGCGCACGAGCACGGCACCACCAACGCTTCGGGACAGACCAACATAGAAGGCGTTTTCGAGGACCGTCTCAGACCAGAACTCCGCAAGACCCGCCGCATTTGAGTCGTGCACCAGCCGCGTCGGATACGGCAGGTACCGACCAAAGTCGGCTGAAGACATCCCGTAGTTGTCCAACACCCGCCCGTAGGTGACCCTCCCCGTCGTCTCGCTGATGAGCCCAGGCATGGCAACGCCGACACCGAGGATGCGGGTGGTGTCCACGCCGGACTCGGAAATCGTCTGCTGCACAAAATCGGCCACCCCGCGGCAGTAGTCATCTGACCGTTCGTAGGCACGCGGAGAGAACCGCTCGATCACGGCGTCACGGGCCAGATCAACGATGAGGCAGGTCACCCGATCCCTGGTGATGTCCACGCCAACGGCCAACCGTCCGCTGGCGATGCAGGCGTAACCGATCGGGCTCCGGCCGCCCTGCGCCCCGGAGGACAGCTTGGCCTTTTTCTCGATCAGATTTTCGCTCTGAAACTCGGTGAGGTACTTGGTGACCGTCGGAAGACTCAGATCCAGCTGGCGCGAAATGTCGTTTTTGGTTGCCAGGCCCCTGTCCCGAACAAACTCGTAGATCGCACGGCGCGTTCGTGTGGGCGTCATGGGCACTGACATCGCAGAAACTCCTCCGGTCGTGCTGAGTCCATCACCTGCTGTCGCACCGTTGTTCCCAGTCAAAATCACCCTACTCGGACGGGGCACCGAGTCTGTGTGCCCGGTGCCCCGTCCGCGATCAGACCCGCGAGTTGTACAGGTTACGGAGCGCATCGATCAGAACCGCGGCGAAAATCATCAGGCCACCGGCCAGGGTGATCAGCGTCTGGGGGATCCCGAGGATGGCCAGACCAACCTGGATGACCGTGAGCAGAAGCGTTCCGGCGAGCACACCCTGCATGCTGCCCTTACCGCCGGTCAGTGACACCCCGCCGATGACGGCAGCGGCGATGACCTGCATTTCGTAGCTGCTTCCGAAGCTGGAGGTCACAGCCCCCATATACCCCGACAGGAGCCAGCCCGCGAGGCCACAGAGCAGGCCGGACACCACATAGGCGCCGATCTTGACGCGATCAACGTTGATACCGGCGATGTATGCACCCCGTGGGTTGCCGCCAACAGCAAACAGTGCCCGGCCAAACCGCGTCCGCTGCCAGATCACGTAAAACACCGCAAATACGGCAAACATCACGATCGGGAGGATGGGGAATCCACCAATGTTGCTCTGGCTGATGAACTTGTAGGAGTCGGGAAGCTGCGAGATCGAGGTTCCGCCCGTGATCGCCAGCAGTCCGCCCATCAGCACCATGTTCATTGCCAGGGTCGTGATGAGCGCGTTGGCTTTGAGTTTGGTCACGATCAGCCCATTAACCAGTCCGATGAGCGACCCGACAACCAGGATCAAGAGGATCGAGAGCACAACCGGCAGGCCCGATTTCATCGCTAGCACCCCGGAGAGCGCGGAGAACCCCGCCGTTCCAACCGTGGACAGGTTGATATCGCCCAGGATGATCACCATTGAGATGGCGATGGCAAGCAAACCAAGGACGGTCGCTTGGACGAGGATGTTGCTCAGGATCCCGAAGGAGTAGAACGACGGCCGGAAGATCCCCATGACAACAACCGCAAGAACCAGCAGGATCCACACGGCCTGGTTCATCGCAAAGTCAAGGAACTTCTTGGGTGCAAACGACTCCTTGAGCGGAATCACTGAGGTCTCATTGAGGGTCATGCTGTTTCCTTTGCTCGATCGCGGATGGCGATGAGTTCGTCAATGGTGATGTCGGTGTTGTCGAGGACGGTCACAACCTGGCCGTCGTCAAAAAACACCAGGCGGTCGGCAACGCGCAGCAGTTCGTCGTAGTCGTTGGTCAGGTAGACCGTCGACATGCCCTCACGGGTCAGACGCAGCACTGTTGAGATGATCTCCTCGCGGCTCTTGATGTCGATTCCGACGGTCGGCTCGTCGAGGATGAGCAGACGTGGGTTGATGTTGAGCGCCCGGCCAACGATGACCTTCTGCTGGTTCCCCCCAGACAGGCTTTCCATCGGGTCGAAGATGGAGTTCGACTTGATCTTGAGTTCGTCTCTGTAGTCCCGCGACAGTTGCTTCTGCAACGCCAGGTTGATGAAGCCGCCGAGCGTCCGCAGCTTTCCACCGTGACTGGCGATGCCGATGTTCTCGTTGATGTCAAAGCTGGGAAGAATGCCCTCCCTGTGCCGGTCGTAGGAGATGTAGGCAATACCGTTGCGGATCGCATCCTGCGGGTTCGCCAGCCCCAGAGAGCGACCGTTGAGCGTCACCGTTCCGGCATCTCTCCGGTTCACCCCAGCGAGCGTCCGGCAGAACTCCCGCGCACCCGAACCGGGGAAACCAACAACACCAAGCACCTCCCCCTGCCGGATGGACAGTGTGACTCCGGAGAGGTTCTCCCCGGTCAGGTCCCTCGCCTCGATGGCTGTGGCTTCCGGCCCCGGCGCCGTGTGCGGGTCCCGAACGGTCAGCTCAACATCCTCTCCGGCGACCAGGTTGCCCAGGTACGCCTCCGACGCCTCAGCCACGTCCTCCACACCGTAGGCGCGGCCGTCCCTCAGCACGGTGATCGACTTCGAGAGTTCCCTCACCTCACCGAGGTAGTGGGAGATGAAGATGAACGCGGTTCCTCGCTCCTGCAGCGCACGAACAAATCGGAAGAGTTCCTCTCGTTCTTTGCTGGTGAGGGCCGTGGTTGGCTCGTCCAGGATGATAAGTCGAGCTCCCGAGTGCATCGCCCTGATGATGTTGAGCTTGCGGGCGTCGATGGAGCTGAGCTCCCTCACCGGCGTCGTGGGATCGACTCTCAAACCGTATGACTCAAGTTCTGCGGCGGCCTCACGGTTGATGCCCGCCCAGTCGACGAATCCGCCGCGGGTGGGCAGAACACCGGTGAAAATGTTTTCCGCAACGCTGAGGTCCTGGAACGAGTTTTCGTGTTGGGGCACCAACCGAATCCCCAGGCTCTGCCGTTGAAAGATGCTCAGGTGCCGGATATCCACTCCATCAAAAAGCACCTCTCCCGTCGTCGGTGCGTAGATCCCGGCGATGATGTTGACCACCGTCGATTTGCCCGCACCGTTTCGGCCGAGGAGTGAGTGGATTTCCCCCACACCAACGTCGAGGCTGACATCGGTGAGGGCGCGGGTGACACCAAACGTCTTGGATACGTTTTTGACCTGAAGCAGGGGTTGTTCTGTGCTCATGTGTGGTTCCTCCAGAAGCGGTCGGTGCCGCCGACCCTGGCCGGGACGGCGGCACCGACGGTCGAGTATCAGCCTTCTGAGTTGCCCCAGATCAATGGGTTGTCTGCATCGTCCGCGGTGACGACGACGGGGCTCAGCATGATCGTTGGCCCTCCATCTCCCTCGGCAAAGGTCACCTCTGTGTTGAGGTAGGTTCCTTCCGGAGTGAAGGTTCCCGTGGTGGGGACCTCCTTTCCGGCGATGGGGTAGGCGTTGAGAACCTCGGTCGCGATTCCGCCAACTCCGAACACGTCAATAACAACCTCAACGTCGATGTACCCCTCTTCGACCAGATCAAGGACCTCCCCCAGGCCGTCGTGCGAAATGAACGCCACGTGGTTGTCCTCCCCGGCCTTGGCCCAGAGGTTGTTGGTCTTCAACGACTCGATGGCACCAAGCGTCGCCGTATCGGTTGGGGTGTTGACCAGGTCGATTGTCTTGCCAGAGGATGCCGCGTCGGCGATGACGTTGTTGAGCGCACTGGTCGCCACATCGGCCTCTGGCGCGCCAAGTACAGAGATCAGCTCAACATCGGGGTACTCAGCGATGACGGACTCAAAACCTTCGGAGCGTTCCTTGAATACCTGCGAGACCAGTTCGCCGTAAAGGTTGACCACAACTCCACGCGGTTCGCCGTGCTTCTCGGTCAGGAGACGGATCGCCTCTTCGCCGGCTTTCTTTCCCGACTCGACCGAGTCGAAGAGCACGGAGACGTCAACGGTCGCGTTGTTTGCCTTGTTGTCGATCACCGCAATGGGAATGTCTGCGGCGTTTGCCCGCTCGATGACGTCGGAGACGCTCTCCGAGTCGTAGGGGTTGAGCACGATCCCGGCTGGCCTGATGTTCTGGACCAGGTTATTCATTTGGTCGTTCTGCTTCGCGGCGTCCGCCTCGGCGACCGTGACCTGGCCTGAGTAGCCGAGCATATTCGCGGCCTCCGTGACCCCGTCTGCCATCGCGACGTGGACCAGCTCGGTTGAGTTCTTGGTTGAGTACCAGATCTCTCCCTTACTGTCTCCGCCTGCGGCGTCGCCGCCCCCGCTGGAGCAGGAGGCGAGTGCCAGTGTGGCCGCCACTCCCACGGCGACGGCTGCGAACTTTTTGGTGAAACGCATACGGTGGTTCTCCTTCGATGGTTCTCTTCGTTGAGATGCGGCCGACCACGGTGGCGACCGGTGTGTGCGTGTGCGTCGTTATGACGCGCCATCGCGGGGGTTATACGACGGTGAATGCTCCGTCGACAACAAGGTCTGTGCCCGTTGTGTACGTTGATGCCTCTGACAGGAGATAGACGACGGCCCCGACCAGTTCTTCCGGAGTGCCCATCCGTTTGACGGGGATCATGTCCGTCCAGGTGGCACGCCAGTCTGCGCGAACCGTTCCGGTCATTTCGGTGTTGATGTATCCGGGCGAGATCGAGTTCACTCTGATTCCGTAGGGAACCCATTCAACGGCGAGTGATTTGGACAGGTGGGCCACCCCCGCCTTGGATGCGTTGTAGGACGCTTGCCCCTGCGGAATGTTGACGATGATTCCCGACATTGACGCGGTGTTCACGATGTTCCCCTGCTTTCCCTGCGCAACCAGGTAGCGGGCAAAGGCTTGCGCAACAAAGAAGACGCCGTTGAGGTTCACGTTCACCACGGAAGTGAAGTCCTCAGGCGTGCACTCCAGCGCTGGCTTGTGCAGGCAGATCCCTGCGTTATTGAACAGCAGGTCGAGGGTGCCCATCTTCTGGGCGGCCGCCTCAATTGTTTCTGCCACCTGTTCGGCATCTGTCACGTCACAGACGAGTGCGTGAGCACGTACTCCGTGTGCTGACGCGATTTCTGCGGCAACCTCTGACGCATCTGCGACGTCAACAAGGACGATGTCGGATCCCCGTGCGGCCAGGCCCGCAGCGACGACTTTTCCAATGCCCTGTCGGCCTCCCGTCACGACGGATACCTTGCCGGTCAGGTTGAACGGGTCCACTCCCATGTGTTCCTCCACCTCGCATCTTTGCGATGTTGTGCGGCCTGTGCCACGTTATGTAAAGCGATATAATAAAAGTAGTTTGCCAAATTGATTTTGCGCCGTCAAGCACCCGCACCAACATCGGCCACGGCAGCATCCAGCGCCACCGCCACCACTGGAGCGCGGCGCGAGAGAGAACACACGGCCTCCTCGAGCTGCGGCGGAGCCGTCGGAGAAACGGCACGGCGACCCAGCCGTCTTCGCTACGATTCACCGGTGACGATTACCGCAGCCGCAGACGGTTCAGCCCTCTCAAACCCCGGTCCAGCAGGATGGGCCTGGTACGTCGACGACCAGAACTGGGCCGCGGGCGGCTGGCCGCACGGCACCAACAACATCGGCGAGCTCCAGGCCGTCCTTGAGCTGTTCCGCGCAACGGAGCACGTGGACGACGACCTGCTGATCCTGTGCGACAGCCAGTACGTCATCAACTCGGTGACCAAGTGGATGCCGGGCTGGAAGCGCAAAGGTTGGCGCAAGGCCGACGGCAAACCGGTCCTGAACCAGGAGCTTCTGGCTGAGCTTGACGCCGCCATCCAGGGTCGTCGCTACCGTTTTGAGTGGGTCAAGGGCCACGCTGGGCACCCGCTCAACGAGGCAGCAGACGTACGCGCTCGCGCCGCCGCCGAGGCGTTCCAGCGCAGCAAGCCCGTGCCAAGCGGTCCAGGCTTTACGGCCACGGCATCTGCCACCCCGACCTCGGCTGCGACCGGGTCTGCTCCTACCTCCGGGGCTGCGGCGGCGAGCGGAGCGGCACCGTCCGCCGGGTCCGCACGTGCGACCGAGGCGGCACCATCCGCCGAGTCCGCGTCATCACATTCCGCGACGGCATCCCCGGGTGCTGAGCGTCACAACGCTACCGCCACCCTCTTCGACTTTGACGAGCCCGAGGCGCAGACCCACGAGATCACCCTTGAGCTGGACACACTCGAGTACGACCGCCTGGTCGCCCGCGCTCGCGCCGCCGGAACCAGCCTGACCGATCTACTCCGTAGCCTGATCTAACCGGGACACTCCGGACGGTGGGGCGGTTGTTGAGCGCACCACAAGCCGGGTGGACAGGTACAGGTCCGCCTCGCTGACCGGTCGACCGGCGGCCAGCCCCAGCACGGTCTCCACCGCAGTTTTTCCCACGGCCTCAAGCGGCGCGCGAACCGTGGTGAGCCCAAGGGATGGCGCAACAAGCGAGTAGGTGTCGTCATATCCGATGACGCTCAGGTCCTCCGGGACACGGAGCCCCCGGTCCCTGGCGAGCGCCAGGATCTCCATTGCTCCGGCGTCCGTCGACGCAAAGACCGCCGTTGGCGGCTCGGCCAGGGACATCATGCGGTCAAAAGCCACCGGTCCCTGGTCCATGCCCTCCTCGGAGACGAGCGCCGGGTCGCTGGACACCCCGTCGCGGGCCAGGACCTCACGAAACCCGGACAGCCGCTCCCGCAGGCCGGGGTTGTCCGGGTCTCCACCGATGAAACCGATCTGCGTGTGCCCCAGCTCACGCAGGTGCGTGGCCGCCTGAACACCACCCCTCCAGTGGTTTGATCCCACGTTGGGCACGTCGCCCGGAACCAGGGCAGAGGCGTCGATGGAGACAAGCGGCAGGTCACGGTCGCGGAACTGTTTGACCATTTCAGCGCTGATCCGGGAGGTCACCATGACCACCCCGGCGTGCCCCTTGTCCGACATCGAGGCCACCCGCCTGGCGTCAAGGGTGAGCGTGGCGACCCCGTGGTGCCCGGGGTCGGCGACCTGGGTGATCAGGTCAACCCCCGCGGCCTGTGCGGCCTCGGCCACCCCCTCGAGGACGCGGAGCGAGTACAGCGTGTAGAGCGTGTCAAAGATGACAACAACAGCCCCGGTGACGCCCGGAGCACGGTCCCTGGTGATGGGCGCGTAGTCCAGTTCGGCCATCGCCTGCTCCACCCGCTCCCTGGTGTCCTCGGAGAAACCGGTCCGGCGGTTGAGCACCTTGGAGACCGTGGAGATGGAGACGCCAGCCTTTCGGGCAATGTCATCCAGTGTTGCGCGCCTCATCATGACCCCTTCGTCGAGACTATGAGAAATAGTTTCTCTCAAAAATCGCCGTCAGTCTAGGAATCTCAGGACTAACATCAGGATTTGTTGCGAAAAGCAGCAAATAGTTTTCTCATTGTGGAG
>JBQELM010000007.1:0-4750 GCA_052103915.1 Mycetocola sp.
CTTCAGGTGCCAGTGCCCGCAAGGGCGTGGGGGTTCAAGTCCCCCCTCGCGCACGTAGTATTTATGTACAGCGATTTTGTTTGTACGTAGCAATCACATCGGTAATAAACGAAACAACCCCGGCGATCATCTGCCGGGGTTTTTTGTTTTTGCGGAGTGGTCACAGAGTCGGGGCCCTGTGCGCTGAATGGATCGTCCACGCGATCGTTCTTCCGTGCTCCGTGCTCCGTGCTCCGTGCTCCGTGCTCCGTGTCTGAGTCCGTGTTCACGCCCGCATGGGCCGGAGTCAGAGACCAATCATGTCCGCTGCGCTAACGGGTCGTGCGCGTGAGGACATCACATTGCGGTCGATTCCGATTCGACCATTGCCCTCGCCGATTGCTGTTTCCTCAATCTGGTCGTACCACCAGTCATCCGGAAGAGGGTGACCAAGATTGCCGAGATAACCGGTCGACATTCCCGCAACAAACGACGCCACGGTCAGTGTTGATTCCCCGAGCACACGGCACACGGCCCGCGGCCCGTAGACGCCGACCTCAAAGGGGCGCTCCGCTGTACTGAGTGCGCGTCTGATGCCGCGAAAGTAGGGCATGACGTTCTGATGGGTCTGCTCCGTTGAGGCATCAAAGTCGACGGCAAAAAAGATGACCGTACCCGAGGGAAAACCAAGTTGGGTGGCGCGTTTTGCCGCACGTCTTCCCTGACGCTCACCGTTTTCTCTGCCGAAGTCGTCCGCGGATCGATTGGACTCCTGGTAAATCGGGAACGTGTTCAGGCCGCTGGCGAAGATCGTCTGAAGCTCGTTTTTTTCATACTGTTTTCCCTTACCGGTGAGATACCGCCCGACGGTGGTGTATCCGGCAGCCACCAGCGTCGCGGCGCGTTCAGCGGTAATGGTGTTTGACGCGTCGATAGCGCGTGTTGGCCTAGTGAGATCGCCGGTACTGACCAGAAGTCCCGTCCAGGTGGACAGATCGGCGTTGCCGGTGCGCGGGAGCTCGGTTCTGGTTTGGAATGCGAGTGCTGCGGCTCTGGTGTAGACGTCAAACTCACCGGTGAATGCAATCGCTGCTCCATCCATCAGGAGTGCGCCCTGGAAAACCCTCGTCAGGTCAGCATTAATGGGCAACGTCATGCCCAGAATTCCGCTCTGGGCGATTCGTTCCCGTGTATCGGGGCCGAGAGCGATTGAGGCTTCCTCTGCCGGAACACCAAGATTGTGCTGCAGCGCAAAAACAAGCGCATTCATGGTGTGCCGGTCACCAACCGTCCCATCCGGAGTGATCGGCGGGAATGCAGGATAAGAGGAGTAGCGAGACAGAAGCCACCGCTGCATTCCGATGATCTGCTCCTGCACGCCAGATTCCCGGTTCAGCGCTGAGCCGGGCATGGGGGCGGTGGCATCCGTGTCGGTGACGGCCGAGGGCAGTGCTGTGGGAGGCTGCGTCATAGCTGCCGGCAGCGTAAGCCCAAGCCCCGCTGCGGCAAGCAGATCCCGACGGCTTACACCGGTCATGGTTCCCCCTCCGTTCCTCCGTGTGCTCAGGCACCAACCGTGTAGCCGAGTGCCCCCGGTTTGCTGCGCCTAATTGCTGTGCTTAAACGGTCGCGCTGCGTGTCGCCGTTGTGCGCCCCGCCTCTAGACCAAGGAGAGCGCGAAGCTCATCGGCGGTATCAACAGCGGCGAGGGCGTTCTCTTCTTCTTCCACCGTTCCGTACCCCCAGCGCACCAGAATGGTTGGCAGGTTGTGCGCGGCTGCACCGTTCACGTCCATTTCCCTGTCACCGACCAGAACCGCTGGTTCTGGTGTGATGCCCAGCTCGCCGAGGCGACGAATGGCTTCGGCGATGACGTCGGCCTTGTGCGAGCGGACCTCGTCCTCGCTTGCTCCGCAGATAACGGTGAAATACGGGGTGAGCCCGTAGTGGTCAAGGATGCGGCGGGCCTGTGACTCCGGCTTGCTTGTTGCCAGCGACACGGGAATGCCTCGCTCCGCGAGCTCCGACAGAACCTCGGCCACGTGGGGGTAGAGCGCAGACTCGTCTTCGGGGCCAACCTCCGCCACCCGCTCGCGGTACCGGCGAAGCACGGCGCGGGCTTCATCGTCGGTGAGACCACTGATCTGACGGAATCCGTCAAGAATCGGTGGGCCGACGTAGCTCATGAGCTGTTCGTCGCTCGGTCGGGGATGTCCAAGATCAACCAGGCTTGCGGCGATTCGGCTGGTAATACCGGGAGCGGAATCAACGAGTGTTCCGTCAAGGTCAAAGAATACGGTGGCCCAGGGCTGAATGAGTTCGGGTGTGGTCACGAGTCCAGTCTAGGGCGGCGTTCCTGAGAGTCGTTGAGCGGCTATCACGAAGCAATTACGACACCTGTCAGAGATCGGGTTTTGATGGCGAGGTGGTTAATTCTGTTGAGTGTTATCCGAGTTCATTCGATTAGTGCACAAACCAAATAGCGGCACTCCAAACTTTTTGCACACGTGCGGAGAATAAGCGGGCCGTGACCGCTCCACGAGTGGCGGAGCGACAACAGAATCGGCGTGAGAAGCACAGCTATTGGCAGAATTAACAGATCCTGTGCAATTGGGCATTATTTCAGAATTCGTGTGGCATCATTACCTGAGTCAAATGCGAGTCGATTTACCCGAAGTCGTCGTCGTATCACGTTTAACCAGTCGTATTTCACACCCGAGGGGAAAAATGGCACAGAAAACTATCGTCACGCTGATCGATGACATCAGCGGCGAGCACATCACCGAGGGCGCAGGTCGCACCGTTTCGTTCGCTTTTGAGGGTGTGAACTACGAGATTGATCTTCTCAACGCTCACGCTGACGAGTTGAACGCGGCCCTTGCTCCCTACGTCGCACAGGCACGGAAGGTCAGTCGCACCTCCGGGCGCTCATCCTCCCGCTCGTCCGCGGCCAAGCGTGACCTTGGTCACGTTCGTGAATGGCTGCGTGCGCAGGGTCACACCGTCTCTGAGCGCGGTCGCATCCCGGCTGTTCTGCTCGAGGAGTATGACGCCAACGGCGGTAAGTAACGCTTTACAGCACGTCCTCAACGGGGCGGATGTGATGGGCAACCATCACATCCGCCCCGTTGTTTGTGGTGGTGAACTGTTGGACGTCACGTTTGTAACGTTTCAGAAACGTGCTTCATTTTGGGCATCTGTCAACGGCTAGGGCCTGCCCCGAACGGGTGGGGGTTGTGTGCGTCGGGGGGTGCCGCTGCCCGGCTTTTGGGCCTGCATTGGCTGTAAATCCGCAGAACTAAGCCAACTTGCCTGCCGTCGCCGTTGGCGCGGGACGCATCTTGACATGCTCAAGAGGGGCGAACTACTATCCGAATTGAAACGTCTCAATGACGCGATCACATTCAAGGAGGAATCGTGACCACAGCCCACCCCCGGCGTCGCCGGGCACTCATCGGCTCGCTCGCCCTGGCCGGCCTGACCGTCCTGCCACTCGCCGCATGCTCCGGAGGCGCAGGCGGTGGAGGGGGAGAGCTCGAAGCCCTCACCTTCCTGAAGAACTCAGAGAACACCACAACCGAGCCCGTCCTCACCGCGCTCGCATCGGGATCATGCACCGCCGCTGAAGAAGCACTGCCGCTCGAATTCAGCTCCATGCCCCAGGCCGACCTTGACGCGCAGATCCAGCTGCTGGCCAGCCAGGACGGACTGCCCGTCGCCTTCTCCGCCGGAGGAAACCCGGCCGAGGGCGCCAAACTCGCCGAACAGGGCGTCCTGCTCGACTTTGACAAGACCCTGACCGACCTTGGTGTCCGCGACAAGATCGTCCCCGGCGCCGTCTCCACCATCGAGAAGCTGTACGGCGGCGGATTCAACTTCCTTCCGTTCCAGTACAACATCGAGGGAATCTTCTACAACAAGACGATCTTCGAAGAAAACGGCTGGGACGAGCCGACCACCTGGGACGAACTGCTGACCGTCGCTGACGAGTCGCAGAAGGCCGGATACACGGCATTCTCCGCGTCAGGAGAACAGGGCTGGCCGCTGACCCGACTGGTCAGCTCCTACCTGTTCCGTGACCTGGGCCCCGACGCCCTGCAGAAGGTCGCCGACGGTGAAGCCAAGCTCACCGACCCCGAGTACGTTGCCGCCGCAGCCGCCATCGCCGACCTCGGTGAGAAGGGGTACTTCGGCAACAACGTCACTTCACTCGACATCGACAGCTCATACAACGAGTTCCTGACCGGCAAGGCCTCCATGATCTACATGGGGAGCTGGCTGCTCGGCAACATCGCCGACGAATCCATCAACACCATCGGCGAAGAGAACATCGGCTTCATGCCGTTCCCCGCGGTTGAGGGTGGCGCCGGCGACATCAACCAGTTCCCCGCCAACGTTGGACTGCCGGCGACGTTCTCGTCCAAGGCCTACAACGAGGAGCAGGTCGGCGGATGGCTGAGCTGCATCGCCAACAACTACGGCAACGAGGCCGCAGAGCAGGGCCAGATCACCGGCTTTGTGAGCGACGTTGAGGTTGACCGCAGTGAGGTCGCGCAGGCCGTCGCCGACAACATCGCCGACAGCACCGACTCCGTGCTCTGGTTTGAGGCGCTGTTCCCCGCCAAGGCCAGCCAGGTGTCGTCCTCCAACGCCGCCCTGCTCGTCACCGGGCAGCTGACGCCCGAGGAGTTCATGACCCTGGTTCAGGACGCACTCGACAACGCATAACCCGTCCCGTGGTGGTGGGTGCCCCCCAGCGGCCCCCACCACC
>JBQELM010000007.1:4760-12808 GCA_052103915.1 Mycetocola sp.
CCGCGGCCGCCCGTGGTTTACATCCCCGTGTTACCGCACGCCCCCCACACCCAAACCCCCGCCCGGTGGGGGGGGGGGCCCCCCCGCGCCCCCCACCACCACGGACACCAGGCAGAACACACGCGTCTCTGACGTGCCCCGCCCCGAACCTCGGCTCGCACAGAACCACAGCTCCGAGCGACACGGGCGGACACCCGGCTGAACAGCACAGCGGGGGAAACGAGTGATCCGGCGAGCCCGGACAGCGACATCGGAAAGAACACAATGAACTCAGTTCTCGGCGACAAAAGAGCGATCGCCACGCTCCTGGGGCCAGCGCTCCTGGTCTACACGCTCGTCATGTTGATCCCCGTGGTGTGGTCCTTCATCCTGACCTTCTTTAAGGGCGATCCGCTGACCGGGTTCAGCTTTGCTGGCCTGGCCAACTTCGAGCGGATCTTCAGCGACCCGTACATCGGTGAGGCGTTTGTGTTCACCATCAAGTACGCGGTGCTGACCTCCATCGGTCAGGTGGTGCTCGGTTACGGCCTGGCGCTGATCTACATGTTTGTGCTGCGCAAGTCGTCGGCACTGGTCCGCACGCTGGTGTTCTTTCCCGTTGTGCTGCCGACCGTCGCGATCTCGTTGCTGTTCCAGAAGCTGTTCCAGTCAGCCCCGGGTGACGGTCTGGTCAACGAGCTTCTGGTGAACGTCGGACTGGCCAACATTGACTGGCTCGGCGCGGGAGACACCGCCTTCATCGTGATCATCATCATGGACGTGTGGCGGTCGATGGGCTTCTACGGTGTGCTGATCTTCTCCGGCCTGCTGGACATTCCCGACGACATCATCGAGTCGGCCCGCATCGACGGTGCGCGCGGCTGGTCGCTGTTCCGCAACATCATCATGCCGATGTCTCTGCCGATTCTGTTCGCCTCGATCATCTTCAGTATCAACGGAACGATCAAGGTCTTCGACTCGGTGTTTGCCCTCACCGCCGGTGGGCCGGGCAACTCGACGACCCCGCTCACGCTGTATATGTACCGAACGGCATTCCAGTACAGCGACTACGGCTACGGCTCAACCATTGCCCTGCTGCTGACCATCATGTGTCTGCTGGTCACCCTGGTCATCTTCCGCTCATCGCGCCGCGACAACACACTCTGAGGCCGACATCATGACGACAACAAACATTCCAGCCCAGCAGTCAGACTTTGCACGCCAGCCGCACCACTCGGTGCCGGGGCCGATCCGTCGTGTGGTGAACCGTGTGCCCTCGGCGCTGGTCATCGGGTTCCTCATTCTGATCACGGCATATCCGCTGTTCTGGATGGTCATCAACTCGCTGAAATCCAAAACCGACTTCCTCAACAACCCGTCGTGGGCTCTCCCCGAGGTGTGGATGTGGGAGAACTACACCAAGGCGTGGGAGGTCGGAAACCTGTCGACCACCATCATGAACAGCGTGATGGCGACCGTCCCGTCGCTCATCCTGATCGTGATTCTGGGGACCGCTGCCGGCTTTGCCCTTGAGGTCATGGTCTGGAAGGGGCGGAACACCGTTCTGCTCCTGATCCTGGCCGGAGTGATGATCCCCGGGCAGATGATCCTGCTTCCGCTGTTCACGATGTTCTTCAACGTGGGGCTGACCGGGTCGCTGCTGCCGCTGATCATCATCTACACGGCGACCGGACTGCCGCTAACAACCTTCATGATGGCGACGTACTTCAGGGCCATTCCGCGAGAGGTTTTTGAGGCGTCAACGCTCGACGGCGCAAGCATCATTCGCTCGTTCCTGTCGATCGGATTCCCGATGGTGCGGAACGCGGTCGTGACGGTGGCGATCGTGCAGTTCTTCCTGATCTGGAACGACCTGCTCATGGCGCTGGTGTTTGCGGGGCAGCGCAAGCTCAACACCATCCAGGTCGGATTGCTCAACTTCAGTGGTGAGTACGGCGCGACCGATTATGGTCCTCTTTTTGCCGCGATCTGTACAACCGTTGGCGGAATTCTTGTGCTCTACATGTTCCTCAACCAGCAGATCATGAAGGGCCTGGCAGCCGGTGCGGTCAAGGGCTGACCGGGTGTTCCACGTGAAACGCTCAGCGTAACGCTGATCATTTCTGCCCGATCCGTCGGCTCCGTCAGATGCGACGGTTCTCGCTTCGTCTCCGACGTCAGCTGCTGTGGGTGTGACTCCCGCTTTGATCGCGGGTTCGGGTCATCCGCACGCTGCCGCTGCCGCTTGTGCTCCGCCTGACTGACGGTGCTTATTGTTCACCCCGTGTCACCGATTCAGGTGCTACGGAGATCTTGAAAGGGACCTTGTCCTCATGGCCACTCCTGGCAACCTCCGAATTGAACACCACCGCTCAGCGCTTGGCATCGGTGAACGTCGCCCGCGACTGTCCTGGAAGACAACCGCGGAACCGGGCTGGACTCAGGGCGGGTACGAACTGCGCATCACACGTGGCGGCGAGACGGAGAGCCACCGGGTCGACGGCAACGAATCCGTCCTGGTGCCGTGGCCGAGTGCTCCGCTGCGCTCCCGCGAGCGGGCAACGGTGGCGGTTCGTGTGCGCGGGTCGGAGTCCAATGCTGGCGGGTACTCGGCCTGGAGCGACGAAGTGCCACTGGAGGCCGGACTGCTTGAGCCGGGGGACTGGAGCGCCGTGCCCGTTGGTGGCGCGTGGCCGGAGGACCCCGAGTCCGACGACCGGCGTCCCGCTCTGGTGAGGCGCGACTTCAGCCTGGACGGAACGATCGCCTCTGCGCGCCTCTACGCAAGCGCGCACGGGCTGTACGAAATCGAGATCAATGGTCAGCGCGTCGGCGATGAGGCGCTCGCCCCCGGCTGGACGCCGTACAAGAAGCGGCTGAGGTACTACAGCTACGACGTCACCGCGCACCTGGTCACCGGCGACAACGCCATCGGCTCTTGGTTGGGTGACGGCTGGTACCGCGGCCGGATGGGGTGGCGTGGCGGCTTCCGCAACCTGTTCGGCTCCGACCTGTCGCTCATCGCCCAGCTGGAGGTGACATTCACCGACGGCCGCACGCAGACCATCAGCACCGACGGCGACTGGCGTGCAGCGATGGGGCCCATCGTCCGGACAGGAAACTACGACGGTGAGGTCTACGACGCCCGCGATGAGCGGACGGGGTGGTCATCCGCCGGATTTGATGACGGGGACTGGACGCCTGTTGCCATCGCCGAGCGTGACCCGGCCACCCTTGTGGCCCCGCAGGGCCCGCCGGTTCGGTGCACGCAGGAGGTCACGCCGGTTGATGTCCTGACCACACCGAGCGGTAAAACCGTTCTTGACCTGGGGCAGAACCTGGTCGGCCGCCTGCGCATCCGGGTGACGGGCCAGAGCGGTCAGACCGTGACGATCCGCACCGCGGAGGTCATGCAGGAGGGCGAGATCTACACCCGCCCGCTGCGCGAGGCGAAGTCAACGGACGTCTACACCCTCGCCGGTCGTTCCGAGCCGGAGGAGTGGGAGCCGCGCTTCACCTTCCACGGGTTCCGCTACGCCGAGATCACCGGCTGGCCGGGAGATGTGGCGGAGGCCGTGGCGAACGGTGACATCGTGGCACGGGTCTACCACTCCGACATGGAGCGCACCGGCTGGTTCACCAGCTCCAACCCGCTCGTCAACCAGTTGCACGAGAACGTGGTGTGGGGCATGCGCGGCAACGTGGTTGACGTGCCGACCGACTGCCCGCAGCGCGACGAGCGGGTCGGCTGGACCGGAGACATTCAGGTGTTTGCCCCGACGGCAAGCTACCTCTACGACTCCTCCGGGTTCCTCTCCGGCTGGCTGCGCGACGTCGAGGCCGAGCAGCTGCCGGACGGCACCGTGCCCTGGTATGTGCCGGTCATTCCCGCGCACCAGATGTGGACGCCCATCCGGCCCGGCGCTGTCTGGGGTGATGTGGCCGTGCTCACGCCGTGGGTCATCTACCAGCGCTACGGCGACGTTGGCGTGCTTGGTGCGCAGTACTCCAGCGCCAAGGCCTGGGTTGACCTGGTCGACCGGCTCGCGGGGGACAGTCACCTGTGGAACACCGGGTTCCAGCTGGGGGACTGGCTTGACCCGAGCGCCCCGCCGCAGGACCCCGCCGATGTTAAAACCGACCGCTACCTGGTCGCAACAGCGTATTTTGCCTGGTCAACGCAGCACCTGGCGCTCAGCGCTGCTGTGCTGGGGCGCACGGACGAGGCCGAACACTACGGCACGCTCGCGGCACAGATCCGGGAGGCCTTTGCCGCCGAGTACCTGCTCGCCGACGGCAGTCTGACCTCTGACGCGCAGACCGCCTACGCGCTCGCCATCAGCTTTGACCTGATCCCCGACGCCGAGCGCCGTCAGGCCGCCGGTCGTCGACTGGCGGAACTGGTCGCCGAGGCTGACAACCGCATTGCGGCCGGGTTTGCCGGGGTGAACCTGATCTCCGACGCCCTCACCGCGACCGGTCAGAACGATGCCGCCTACGACCTGCTGCTCAACGAGCAGGCGCCCGGCTGGCTGTATGCCGTCACGATGGGGGCCACGACGGTGTGGGAGCGCTGGGACGCCATGCTTCCGGACGGCACCGTCCACCCGGGAACGATGACCTCCTTTAACCACTACGCGCTCGGGGCCGTGGCCGACTGGCTGCACCGCGTTGTGGCCGGTCTTGCCCCGGCCGAGCCCGGCTACCGCACGATCCGTTTTGCCCCGCGCCCCGGCGGCGGGTTTGAGCACGCGGCGGCCGAGCACGAGACGCCGTACGGTCTGGCCGCCATCGCCTGGCGGTTGGAGGGTAGCGAGATCGTGGCGGACGTGACCGTTCCGACCGGCGCAACCGGCATCGTTGCGCTCCCCGGCGCGGAGGAGTACCGGATCGGCAGTGGCACGCACACGGTGCGGGCGGCTCAGCCCTCCTCGGGGCGGTAGGCGCGGTACGGCGTCTGGGTGGCGAGCTTGCCTCCGCTCACGTCAATCAGTGTTCCCGTGATGTATCCGGCGCCGTCGCTGGAGAGGTAGGCGACCAGGTCGGCGACGTCGTCAGCCGTGCCCCAGCGTCGTAGCGTGAGGGTGTCAAGGAGCTCGTTTTGGCGCTCGGCGGGCAGGTCGGCAAAACCGTTCATCGCGGTGGGGACCATGCCGGGTGCGTAGGCGTTGACGGTGATGTTCCACGGCCCCAGCTCCCCGGCGAGGGTCCGGGTGAGCTGGACGACGGCGGCCTTGGAGGCGGCGTACACACCACCGCCGATGGCCGGGGTGATGGCGGCGAACGACGCCGCGTTGATGATGCGGCCCGCCCCTGCAGCCTTCATGGTGGGCATGACCGCCTGGCACATGCCCAGCAGGGCGGTGACGTTCACGGCGAAGCACTGGGCAACGGCGGCCAGGTCGGCGGTTTCGAGCGGGCCGGTGAGGTTGATGCCGGCGTTGTTGACCAGAACGTCGACCCGGCCGTGCGCGCGGGTGATGGTTTCGACGGCGTCGGTGACCTGGTCCTGTTTGGTCAGGTCGGCAATGAGCGGTGTGACGCCCGGCGTTGTGTCGGTGAATGAGCGGTCGATGGCGTACACCGTCGCGCCGTCTCTGTGCAGTCGTTCCGCAACGGTTGCGCCGATTCCGCGGGCGGCGCCGGTGACGATTGCGACTTTCTTCTCTGCCATCGTTCCTCCTGGTGTCATACTTCAATGTATGGAAACTGGTTCACATCGTATGCCAAGTCGTCGCGTTGTTGTCACCGGTGCTGGCTCCGGGACGGGAGCGGCGGTGGCGCGTCTCATCGCGCAGACCCGCCCCGTTGCGCTGGTCGGGCGTCGTGCCGACCGCTTGCAGGACGTAGCCGACGGCATTGAGGCCGCGGGCGGTGATGCCAGCATCCACCCCGCAGACCTGACCAGGGTCACCGCCGAGGAGCTGCTGGCCCAGATCGGCCCCATCAGCGACCTGGTGTGCGCGGCGGGCCTGAACACACCCCGCCGTGACTGGGGCGGGCACGTTGGCACCGAGTTTGATGCGATCATCACCACCAACCTCAGCTCGGTGGCGCACCTGATCTCCGCTGCGCTGCCCCAGCTCCGCGAGAGCGCCGGATCGGTTGTGCTTGTCTCCTCGCTGTCCGCCTGGATGACCTCACCCGGCGCCGGCTACGCGTACCGGGCGAGCAAGATGGGCCTGCGTGCCCTGACCGAGGCACTCAACGAGCAGGAGGCCGTCCACGGTGTGCGCGGCATGCTTGTTCTGCCCGGAGACATCGACTCCGAGTTTCTGACCCAGCGGCCGAGCGTGCCCGGAGACGAGGCCAGAAAGAAGATGCTGTCGCCCGAGGACGTGGCCACCGCCGTGGTCTACGCGCTCACCGCTCCACCACACCTGCGGATCGACGAACTCGTCATCACGCCGCTGGGCACGGTGAACAGGTGACATCCCGCGTCGACCAGGTCAGTGACCTCATCGGTTCGGAAATCTGCTCGGGCGTTCTGCAACCGGGGACCGCACTGACCGCCGAGGGGCTGCAAGCACGGGCGGGCGCGTCACGCACCGTTGTCCGGGAAGCACTGGGCGTCCTGACCTCTCTTGGCCTGGTGCGCGTGCGTCGGCGGATCGGCTACGAGGTGTGTGCGCAGCGGGACTGGACGATCCTGTCGCCCGAGGTGATGCGGTGGAGGCTGGCCGGACCGGACTCGTCAGCGGTGCAGGCAGAACTGACCGCGCTCAGGGACCTGCTCGAACCGGAGGCCGCCGCGCTCGCCAGTGCCAGCGCGGACGCTGAGACCAGGGCAGAGCTTGCCCGGACGGCCGCTGAGCTGTGGTCCGCGGCGCTCGCCGGGGATCGCGACCGGTTCGTCACCACCGACATCCACTTCCACCGCACCGTGTGCGAGGCGTCGGGGAGCAGCGTGGTCGCCGCCCTCGGTGAGGTTCTGGCCGAGGCCCTGCCGCCGCGTGCGCCGTCGGGGACGGAACTCTCTCACGATCAGGCCAGGGCTCACCTTGATCTTGCCGACGCGATTGTGCGCGGAGATGCGGCTGAGGCCAGGAGGCTGAGCCATCTGATCGTTCGGGCCGAGCCGCGCGGCGGTAGCTGAAGCATCCGGCCGGCTGGGAGTCGCCTTAGCGTGTGGGGTACATGGCCAGCTGGCCACGCCAGTGTCCGATCGCCGACCTGAGGTCGTCCGGAGTGATGTCCACGTCAACGACGGCGGGCAGTGCGGGCTCAACCGGCTCCACGCGGACGCGGACGCGGATGCGGGTGCTCAGTCTCTGTTGGCGTCCATCCCACACGGTCTCTGACTCGGGGATCTCACTCACGCTGATGCGCAGGGTCGGCTCAAGGAACGTCAGCTCACCGGGGAGTCCGCTGTCCAGAAAATCAGCCAGCTCGCGGGCCTCATGCGTGGTCAGGCACGGCTCAACCGTGTGCAGCCGTGCGCCACCGCCGACCAGGTCGATCCGGATCATGAGCCAGTTCGCGTCGTCGCCGGGATCAGTCGACACCAGCAGATCGGATGGCTGCGCCGCCGGCTCTGTTGCCCAGGACTCCGCCGTATCAGACCCTACGCCCTCCGCCGACGCCTCCAGCGCCTCCGTCCCCGATGCCACAAACCGCTCACTCAGATCGGCGGCGTTCTCCGGCGTGAAGCGTGCGCGCCAGCCCTCGCCGATGGCATCCGGCCAGTCGGCCGCAATGCGGGGGAACTGGTATCCCATGATCGACAGATCAACGCTGTTCCCTGTGCGGGCAGAGGTGAGGCGCATACAACGATCAGAACAGGCGCGAGTGCCCGTCGTCAATGCCCCGCATGTCGTCGTAGTCGAGGACAACACAGCGGATGCCGCGATCCTCAGCCAGGGTGCGGGCCTGCGGCTTGATCTCCTGCGCGGCAAAAATGCCCGACACGGGCGCGAGCAGCGGGTCGCGGTTCATCAGCTCAAGGTAGCGGGTCAGCTGCTCCACGCCGTCAATGTCACCGCGGCGCTTCAGCTCAACGGCGACGGAGGCGTTGTTCTCGTCCTTGGCCAGGATGTCGACCGGTCCGATCGCCGTCATGTACTCGCGCC
>JBQELM010000007.1:12818-18478 GCA_052103915.1 Mycetocola sp.
CGGCAAGCAGCTTCTGCAGGTGCGCCTCCACGCCGTCCTTCTGCAGCCCGGGGTCAACACCCAGGTCGTGCTGGGAGTCGTGCTCGACCTCGTGAATGGAGACGATCAGCATGTCGGCCGTCTTCTTGTGCGTGACCTTCCACAGCTGTGTCACACCGGCGGCGCGCTGGTCGTCGTCCGGCTCAGCGACGGCCATGGTGCACGGGGGGCTCATCCAGTTGAGCGGCTTGTAACTGCCGCCGTCGGAGTGGACAAGCAGACTGCCGTCGTTTTTCACCATCAGCAGCCGACGGGCCAGCGGCAGGTGGGCTGACAGCCGACCCGCGTAATCAATAGAGCAGTTCGCAATGACCAGACGCACCCGTCAACCGTAGCTCAGTCGCGGCGGCTGTTTTGTGCGCGGACCCGCCCGCGCGGGGTCGTTGCGGAGCGTGCCGCCCATGCACGGCGGATGGGTGCCCGTGTTGCGGCGTGTCAGCCCCGGCCCGTCGGTCTGTGTGCGGCGTCCGTCTCAGGGTTGGGCGCCGCTCTGTCGTGGAATTGGGTGCCGATCTGAGGTCGTGACCTGTGCCGCTCGGTGCGTGTGATCCGTCGCGTAAAATAGGCACAATGACCACGCTGCCCCCGGACGATCTCACCACCCCAGACGAGTCTGTGACGCCGGAGGCGGCGGGAAGCGCATCGGCGCAGAGGTCGGGAATCGACCCAGACGACCTCGCTGCGGCGCTTCGCGTGCTGGGCATGGTGCACACGGTCGACAACGAGCACCCCGATTTCATCGCCGTCCGCCGCGCAACCGCAAGCATGTTCAAAGAGGTCAAGCTGGCTCGCCGCAAGGAGGCCCGTGACGCGGTCGCCGACGCCGATCGCGCCGTCATCGCCGCCACCGCCACCGGCGCACCCGACCGCATTGACGACGAGACGCGCGGGATCGACCTGAGCAGCAGCGTTGTTGACGCTCCGAGTGCCGGGGAACTGATCAAGCCACGCAACTGCTACATCTGCAAACAGCCGTACACGATCGTTGACGCGTTCTACCACCAGCTCTGCCCCGACTGTGCCCGCTTCAGCCACGGCAAGCGCAACGCCCGCACCGACCTGACCGGTAAGCGCGCGCTGCTCACCGGTGGCCGCGCCAAGATCGGCATGCACATCGCCCTGCGGCTGCTGCGCGACGGTGCCCACACCACCATCACCACCCGGTTCCCCCGCGACGCCGTTCGCCGTTTCACCGCGCTGCCCGACTCCGCCGACTGGCTGCACCGGCTTCGGGTTGTCGGCATCGACCTGCGCGACCCGGCCCAGGTCATCGGACTGGCCGACTCGATGATTGAGCAGGGAACGCTCGACATCCTGATCAACAACGCCGCCCAGACGGTGCGGCGCTCGCCTGGATCGTACTCGCTGCTTGCCGATGCGGAACTCCAGCCGCTGCCGGAGGGGCCGCTGCCCGAGATGGAGACGTTCGGCCACACCGTTGACCCGCACCCGCAGGCACTTCAGGCCTCCGTTGACGCCCACCCCCTGCTGTCCGTTGCGGCGCTGGGAGGAACGGTGGCGGAGCAGGGCGGTCAGGCGCTGACCGCGGAGGACCTGGCCCGGCTGGCGATGGCTCCCGGCTCATCGTCGCTGGAGAAGCACGCCGACGGCACGGCCATCGACGCGGGTGGACTCGTCCCCGACGTCACGGGTGTGAACAGCTGGGTGCAGCTGGTCGACCAGGTTGACCCGCTGGAGATGCTTGAGGTTCAGTTGGCGAACACAACGGCGCCGTTCCTGCTGATCAGTAGGCTGCGCGCCAGCATGGCCGCCTCGGAGGCGCGCCGGACCTACGTGGTGAACGTGTCGGCCATGGAGGGGCAGTTCTCCCGCCGGTACAAGGGTCCCGGCCACCCGCACACCAATATGGCCAAGGCCGCGCTCAACATGCTCACCCGCACGAGTGCCGGGGAGATGCTGGAGACCGACGGCATCCTGATGACCGCGGTTGACACCGGCTGGATCACCGACGAGCGCCCGCACCACACCAAGGTGCGCCTGGCGGAGGAGGGGTTCCATGCCCCGCTTGACCTGGTTGACGGTGCGGCCCGCGTGTACGACCCGATCGTTCGGGGCGAGGCAGGCGAGGACATCCACGGGGTCTTCCTGAAGGACTACAGACCAAGCGCGTGGTGAGGTCGACAATTTCTGGGGGCGGCTCCCGCTCGGGAATTTGGGCGCTCATCAGCATGGTCATCGTTGTGGTGGCGTCCGGTGGCGTGATCTTTTTCCTGTTTGGCGACGTGGGCGAGGACCTGCTCCGGTGCGGTCCCGCGTTCAGGGTTGTGCTGTTTGGGCCGAGTGAGGTGCCGGGTACCGAGCCTCTGCATCTGAGTGAGGCGGAGGAGCTGGTGTGCCGCAGTCAGGGCTGGATCAAGGTGGGGTGTGCAGTGCTGTGTGCCGCGGTTGCCAGTGCTGTGGTCATGCGGGGACTGCGGTCGAAGCGGCGCAGCTGAGGGGTGTTGCCTTGGCGCGCTTGTAGGTGCGTTGGTGCTCGTGTTTTTCGTCCGGGTGAGCGGTTGTGGTTCGTAGCTCGTAGCTCGTAGCTCGTAGCCCGCGCGTGAGGTGTTGGTGTGCGGGCGGTCGCAGGAGTGCGCCCGCGCGTCGGAACGCGCGCGAGAACGCCCCCGATCCGCGTCATGACGGCCGTGGTCCGTGACCCTTGATGATAATGACTATCATTAACAAACTCGACGCGGCTGGGAACCGGCCGTCACTCTTCTGTCCTGAAAGGACCCGAATGCACATCCCCCGATCAGCGAGGACGATCACCGCCCTGTGCGCGGTGATCGTCACCGCTCTCGCACTCCACGCGGGAGGGAGCGTCACCGCCGACGCTCCACACCGAACGCTCGCCGGAACCTCTCCGGCCTGGGCCAGCACATCCCAGCACCCCGCCCAGGCCGGGACGGTCAGCGCGCAGGCCCTGCTAACACCAACCGCGACCGAGGCGGACGTCGCGGCGGTCAGAGCCTGGCTGATCGGCGCAGGGCTCAGCGTTGGCGAGTACCGCTCGAGCATCACCACGCTGCCGTTCAGCGGTACCCGCACGGACGTTGCCTCCGCGTTTAACACCACCTTTGTCAGCACAGAGGCCGCGGGGACCCGGGCCGTCGCACCCGCGACCGACCTTGCCGTGCCCACCCAGCTCCGCGCACTGGAGACGGTCTCCGGTCTGGTTGACGCGGACGCGATCAGGCCAACCGTTGCCGGGACCACCCGCACGGACAACGCCGCGGACACCCCCACAATCAGTGACGACTGCGCCGAATACTGGGGTGAGAAGCTCTCCGCCGACTGGCCGGCATCCGTCACCGTCACGCACCGGAGTAACGCCCTGTGTGGTTACGGCCCCGAACAGCTCCGCGCCATTCACGAGCTGCCCGACTCGGCCACAGGGGACGGTGCGCGCATCGCCATTGTCGCCGCCTACGACGACCCCAGCGTTGAGGAGAACACCAACAGCTACTTCTCATCGGTTGGCGCAAAGCCCTTCGCGCCGGGCCAGTACACCCACCACGCTCCGGGCAACCCGGACGCCTCACGCTGTGGCGGACCGTCCGCCTGGACCGTTGAACAGCACCTCGACGTGCAGGCCGTTCACGCCATCGCCCCCGACGCCGACGTTGTCTACTGGGGTGCAGACGACTGCCTGACCGGAAGCCTCTACCTCCGCATCCTCGACGCCGCACAGGACCCCACAACGCCCGACGTCATCTCGCTGTCGTTTGGTGCACCGGAGGAACTGGACACCGACGCGGACCGGGTGCTCCTCAACCGGGTTCTTGTTGAGGCGGCATCACTCAACGTGTCCGTGTTCGCCTCAACCGGAAATGACGGCGACTACAGCGACTACGGTGATCACGCCGACGAGTCGGACGTCGCCTCACCCGCGTCAAGCCCCTACGTCACAGCCGTGGGCGGAACAAGCGTTGGACTGGGGGAGTCGGACAACCTGGTCGTTGAAGCGGGCTGGGCAATCCAGACCCGCTTTGCCGAGAACGGCGCCATCATCCCGCCCGGCTTCCTGTACGGGGCCGGCGGAGGAGAATCCGCGTACTACGCGCGGCCCAGCTGGCAGCAGGGCCTGGGTGCGGCGGGCACGGGACGCTTGCTTCCCGACGTCGCCTCGCTGGCCGACCCCAACACCGGCTTTGTCATCCATGCCCCGATTGCGGGGGAGCTCCAGTACGACACCCACGGTGGCACCAGCCTGGCGACCCCGATGGTGGCGGCGACGGTCGCCATCGCAAAGGTGACGTCCGGTGCCGAGGTCGGGCTGGCCACGCCGTCGCTGTACGCGCTCGCCGGAACCGACGCGATCCGCGACGTGCAGCCCGCCTCGGCCGCGACCTGGTACCGCCGAAGCGCAAGCACCGGCCAGCTCTGGCTTGAGACGGTCTACATGTGGGACACCAAGCCGCAGAGCCTGCAGTCGGGGCCGGGCTGGGATCCGCTCACCGGCTTGGGCGTGCCAACCGGAACAGAATTCATCACCACGTTTGGAACCGACCGATGATCACCACACGGAAACGACGCGGCCGGGTCTCGGCCGCCCTCGCACTGACCGCCCTGCTGGGCGGCACGCTTGCCCTCGCGGGCACGAGTGCCGCAACGGCGGAACCGGCTGTACGGACGAGCGCATACGGCATCCAGATCCTGGATATCGACGGCGGCCAGCAGCAGGCACCAGCCCCACTGAGCGAGTGGGCACAGGGGGACACCGTCTCGCAGACGCTTGAGTCAACAACCGACTTCTTCCGGCTCAACACCACACGATCGGAGGACCTGCGGTCACGGGCCGCATCTGACGGTGCTGCTGCCTCCGTCGGGCACGGACTCTTCCAGCTGCGCGACCGGCCCGCCGTTGAGTTCAGCGGTCTTGAGGTCAGCTGCACAACCGACGGGTCAACGCGGGTGAGTTTTGACAGCCTCACCGTGAACGGAACCGACGTGCTTGCGGGTCGCGACCTGACCGAAACCACACGCTACGACCTCCCCTCGTCGATGTACGGTGCAACCCGACTGGTCATTGGTGAGCGCGGCGTCGACGCGGCCAATCGCACAACCGCGACCGCCCTGCGCATTGAGGCCGAGGCAGGGGCGTCGGAGATCTGGCGCATCCGTCTGGGGGTTGTGAGCTGCGGTGAGGCACCTGAGCCTGAACCGGAGCAGCAGCCGATCACCGCGTCGGGCGTGACCGTGACCGGCCAGGATGGCAGCACCCTGATCAACCGCCAGCCGCGGGTAAGCGGATCGGGCCAGGTCACGGCCGACCGGATCACCGCGGACGGATTCCCCGCGACCGCAACGGGGGTGAGCGTTGAGCAGCGAGATGACGGCTCAGCAACGGTCAGCATTGACTCCTTTGAGCAGATTCCGGACACCTCAAGCATTGGCGAGTACATGTGGAGCGCCCTCCGTGTGTACGGTCTCACGCTGACGGTGTCAGCCCAGGGCGACCCGGAGGTCAGCTTTGCCCGCAGCGGCAACGCCGTCTTTGCCAACGGTGTGTGGATCAACACGGGCACCGACCTGTACACGGGGCTTGACCCGCAGGGGAACCCGCGGATCAGAATCCACCTGGGTGAGAAGGTCGTCGCCGAGGATGGAACAGCCAG